>CANGJE010000023.1 GCA_947454305.1 Oxalobacteraceae bacterium | reverse complement strand
GGCCACGCTCGCTATTGGCGCTATCGCTTGGTATGTTTTCTTACAGTGGCTGCACGTGCGCTGGATAGGCGTTAGTCCACTAGGCGCAGTTGCCGGGTAATGCGTTTGATAGTCAGAGGTTTAGTACATCAAGAACACAATAGTCGTATCGATTCGGGCACAGGTAGTGCTCGAATCCCTCCACCCTCCTTATCAGCCGCAAATATTCTGACCTCGTTACAGGTCATGATCTCTACATCGTCACGCAGGATTCGGTAGTTCTGCACAAAACTTTTATTACGCCATTCAGTAATCGACGTATGAATCGCCAGTACATCTCCATAGCTGGCCGTTCGAATAAAACTAGCCTGCGTGTCGACTAACGGTGTACCAATTAAGCCCATGGTTTTCGCTGTCTCATGCCAGGGCGGCACACCACACTGAATAAAAAAATGGCGGGATGCGGCATCGATCCAGCGAAAAAAATTCGGGAACCAAACAATCCGTGCAGGATCACAATCACCAAATTCTACGTGCACGGTATACACCACGGTCTTACTCATACGGTTCCTTGTTAACTACTCATTATTAGGTATTTCGGCTACGCGACATCCAGCGTATAGGCTGAGCTTTGATAGGTCGTGCTGGCGCACCGAGTTCTTTTAATACACGATCTAATTGTGTACCCGCCTCATCTTTGAGTGCAGCTTCACGTGCTTGTCGTACCGCAGCAGCACGCGCTGCTGCCGTTGTATTCTCATCATTAGCGACGTGACGTATCACGTGCAGCAAATTATCGCGACCACGATGGTTCGTTTCACCATAGCCCTTCATCAATCGGCCGCACAAAGCTAATTCATATCCCAACTGCCAATCGTTAGCCACACCGTCTATGACAGCCGCCAACCATTCTTCCATCAATGTCTGCTCTTCGGCATAGCGACTACTAAAGGGTCGGATATATTTACATGTGGCGAGCAAACGTAATAGCAGCGTACCTACTATGGTGTGCGAGGCCAGCTTGATGGGCATGGCCCAAGGCTCTCTTCCTTCCGCTACGCGCTGCGCATCCCATGCTAGCAATCGATCAGCAAGAGGCTTTGGTAATAAACCAGCGATCTCAGGCACGCCCGGTTTGAAGTGCTCATATACGGCGAGTACATCACCTGACTTAAATCCGACTTCACGTCGCACTCGCTCACTACGTGATGCACGACTTTTTAAATCAGCCACGCGAACAATGTCATCAAAGGACATCCATAAAGCTAACCAGCGGGACACTTCACGTGTTAGTTGCATGCCATGCAGCACATTAGGATCTGCACGATGTTCCGCATCAAGCAAACTACGCACACGCGATAAATATAATTTTCCGTAAGCGCTGCCCTGATAATCCTGAACTCGTAACAAACCTAATCGAAGCATGTTGTTAATTTGCGCAGGAAAGCTCGACAGCTCAACTACATTTTTTTCTGAGTCGCCAATCAAATTAATCAGATGCTGCGCTTGTTCAGTGTGCTGATTTGTTTGTGCAATCATTTGCCAAGCCGCCGCAAAACCTTGCAGGCTAGCTTGTGCGCCGCGTCCGCCTTCGCGTATCACCTCTTCGCATACAGCACGATCAAATGGCAGTACTCCACTCGCTGCCAATGCACCCAACATGACTGCGCTCACTACCGTGGCATTCTCTGTCGCGACGCGCTGCATATCGAAAGCATGATGAACCCGACTCACGGATTGCACCAGTGCGAGTAATGCAGCGCTATCCAAACGGCCATCTCCCATGGCTGACCGTTCAGCTGTGGTGAAGGTGCGTGAGGTGGAGGTAATGAATACGGTGCGGTCTGAAGAAGGCAATCCGTTGCTCGCACAACGTGCCGCTTCTAACAACTCTGAAGCAATCACCACATCGAGCGAACCAGGAATAGGGTTTAAACTAAACACTGGCTTTCTGCCACCAAGCTGA
The DNA here is from genome assembly GCA_947454305.1 of Oxalobacteraceae bacterium. Classification (GTDB taxonomy): domain Bacteria; phylum Pseudomonadota; class Gammaproteobacteria; order Burkholderiales; family Burkholderiaceae_D; genus Pernthalerella. The sequence goes on along the minus strand of CANGJE010000023.1, from coordinate 33,158 downwards.
GCGACGGGCACTGGAAAAAGTTCAAAAAAATACGTAGTGGCTCCGGTACGTTGTGCCACACCCGGAATCGAGGTCGCCTGAGCAGCATAGCCTGCCTTGCGCGCGATCTCCATTAACCAATCGCTTAGTACACCACCACCCTCACCGCCCAAAGCACAAATCAATACCGATAAAGGGCGCGGAGATAGAGTTGATGGATTCATCACATTATTTAGACTCATGCTGGTTGCATCCAACGCAGCATCATTTGTCTGATTCCTGATAAGAGTTTTTCGTGCCAATGCGCATTTTGAATAACTTCGGCACGATAAAAACTAGGGCACAAGGTCGCCGCATGCGCATTTTCACCGCACAGACCGCAACCTACGCAACCATCCAACACCGTTGCTACCGGATCGACTTTAAGTGGGTCAGGATTATCTTTTAATGTCAGCGTAGGACAAGCCGACAATCGTATGCACGCATGATCACCATTACACACATCTTCATCAACGCCATATTTCACTCGCATCACGCGCTGCCCGCGCGACAAAAGATCGGCTAGCCATGGGCGAATACGGCGCTGCCGTTCTAATTGGCACTCACCTTCTGCAATGATGACTTTCAAACCATTGAAATCCGTCGTGAGTGCTTCTTTCAGCACATCACGCATGGCAGTCACTCGGTATGAATGCACGGTACGCATCCACTGCACACCAATACCTTTGAGCGTGTCTTCTATGGTTCGATTATTTGCAGTGAGACTCGCTAGTTTGTCGTGTGCGTGTGTTTTAGATGTGCTGGTAGGCGTAGAAATAATATCTTGCGTACCGGTGGCCGAGGTATAGCCATTTTTGAAAATCAGTAATACCGCATCATCGCCATTAAAGAGCGCCGATTGCACACCGGTGAGTAAGCCGTTATGCCAGAAACCACCATCACCCATAATCGACAGCACGCGTCGTTGCATCATCGGTGAAACACCAGCTCGGCTGGCTAAGCTCATGCCGTAACCAAGTATGGAATGTCCCATAGAGAATGGCTCGAACGTTGCAAAGGAATGACAACCAATGTCGGCGGCTATGTGAACTTCACCTACCTCTTTTTGCGCTAGCTTTAATGCTGAGAATACGGGGCGTTCTGGACAACCTATGCAAAAGCCCGGTGGACGTGCGGGCAAGGTTTGATCAAGCTTAGCGGCCATACTGTGTCGTCGCGCTACGGTGGCATCGATCACAGTCTTCACCACACCCGTATCGACGTCCGGTAAATGTCGCGCAAAAAACTGCTGCAGACCACCTATCATAATTTCAGGGGTCAGCTCACCCGCTACCGGCAACATATCTTTACCATGCAATCGCGTAGCCAGATCACGTCTGTTGAGTAAGGTAGCAATCTCTTGCTCTATATATTCAGGCGCGCCCTCTTCGAGTACTAGCACGGCTTTTTTATTTTCTACAAACTGTGCAATTTGATCGGGCACTAAGGGATACGTCACATTCAACACAAGTAATGGAACATGTGTCTGACCAAATGCATCGGCTAGACCAAACTGCTGCAACGAACGCAGCAAGGCATTACTCAAACCGCCTTGAACAATAATTCCTACGGAGTCATGTTGACCCGAAAGTATTTCGTTTAGCTGATGATCGAGTATGTACTGGCGCGCGGCGGGAATACGATGTTCTAGTTTGCGTTTTTCATGACCAAAGGTAACGGGTGGATGAGCTAAGCGCGAGTAATCAAACGGGGCCGGCTCGGCCATGAGTGATTTTGTAGATATCTGCGCTGTGCGATTGTCTTTGCACACAAAACTGCCACGCACATGACATGCACGTATCCGTAATTCCATCATGGCCGGCATGTTCGACGCTTCCGACATCGCAAATGCATGCTCCACCATGTTTACCATGACCGACAATTCCGGACGCGGATCAAGCAGCAGCATGCAGGATTTCATGGCATAGGCGTGGGTGCGCTCCTGCACTACCGAAGCCCCTTCGCCGTAATCTTCACCTATCACCATCAACACACCACCCGTTACGCCGGGAGAGGATAAATTGGCCAAGGCATCCGCCGCGACATTGGTACCCACAATAGATTTCCAGGTGACGGCTCCGCGCACCGGATAATGGATAGACGCACCCAACATGGCGGCTGCCGAGGCTTCATTCGAACACGCTTCGACCTGCACACCCAACTCAGCGACCAATTCGCGCGCCTGCACCATCACATCGAGTAAGTGCGAAACCGGCGCTCCCTGATAGCCACCGATATAACTAACGCCCGATTGCAGCAAGGCCTTGGTAATCGCCAAAATGCCCTCACCATGGAATACATCCCCTTCCCCGAGCTTGAGTTGCTGTATTTGCTTAGCGAAGGATATTTCCATAATGATAAATAAGCGCTGGTGTAGTCAAAACGACTAGAAAAATTTATTGCGTTTGAACGTATTGAGAATCAAAGCTCAGGAAACTAGTCGCATGATAATCGGTCTGTATACCTGTGGGTATCTGAATGGTAGCGAGATGGAAGTAAATTTATAAGCTTCTCATTAGCTTTTTATTATCTTGAGAGTAGATTCTTATCAGCTTGTATCGAGAAATTTATTTTCAAATAAATATCGATTGCAGAAAAATTTGCTCGCTATCAAAGGCGGCTATATCATCCGGTTTAAATCGTGACTTATTAGTATTCACTTAATTTCGGTAGCCAATTTGCCTGACTTCCGAGGAGAACCTTATGTTGATGTCCACGCTATCTAATCGTTATGCTCATGCGCTGTTAAAAGCGCGAGCGGCCGGTACATTAATGACACCGCTAACGGATGAGACGGATCTGAGCATAGCCGATGCCTACGATATCGCGCGTACTATTCTCGATACGCGTATCGCTCAGGGTGAGGTACCCATTGGGCGCAAGATCGGTTTTTCTAACCGCAAAATGTGGCCTCTGTATGGAAAATCAGAACCGATAACTGGACCGATCTGGTCGACGATTTTCGATACGACCGTGGAGTTCGCTCACGACAATAATGCCGTCCACAAGCTAACCAAAGCCCAGCAACCTCGCATCGAACCTGAGTTGGTATTTAAGCTCGCACGCACGCCCGGTCCTGATGTCGATCTGGAAGGATTAGGTGAGTGCCTGGAATGGATGGCGCATGGTTTTGAAATCGTTGTTTCACCGTTTCGCAATTGGGAATTCGAGCCTGCCGATGCAATCGCTGCGTTTGGATTACACAGATCGTTAATCATTGGCGAACCAAAAATGCTATCGCGCGAAAGCAAACGTCGACTACACACCGTACTTTCCGGTGCATCGATCTCCTTATCACGTTCAAATGCCGAAGGTAGCGAACTCTGCGCCGCAGGTTTTGCCAGAGATGTGATGGATAGTCCTTTGCATGCGCTACTGGCATTACATCAGGAACTACAACAGCAAAATCAATTCTCTCCATTGCAAGCGGGTGAGTTGATCACTACGGGGAGTTGGACCGACGCCCTACCAATCAAACGCGGCGAAATATGGTCTAGTGCGTTTTCACAATTGAATTTGCCCGGCTTGAATCTCTCGCTGGTTTAAAGCGATACGATTTAGCGCCGGACTAGATGCTTAGTTCAGACTTATTGTGCAAGCTTTTAAGTGCGGACTTATACGTCCTAACTTAGCGTGGGAATTTCGGCGCTCGCTTTTCTTTAAAAGCGAGCACACCCTCTGGAAAAGTATCGCGATCAATCAGTTCGTGTTGCCGCGCCCGTTCATAATCGAGTTGCTGTTGCAATGTATTCGATAAAGTTTGCTCAAACAGTGCACGCGTTTCTAATGCGGCATGTGCTGGTAAGCTGGCTAATCGTGTGGTGATACTTTTTGCTTCTGCCTCAAGTTTGTCTTCGTCTACACAAGACCAAATCATGCCCCATGCAGCGGCCTGTTCGGCGCTGACGCGATTTCCTAATAAAGTCATCGCTGCGCTGCGACCCACGCCAATCAAACGCGGCAAGAACCAGCTACTGCCCATATCAGGAACAATCCCGAGTGCAGTCATAAACGGCAGATACACATAAGTTGAACGCGCTGCAATCACGATATCCGCTGCAAACGCAATCCCCACGCTACCGCCGACCACCGGGCCATTCAATATTGCTAGCGTAGGAAACGGTAATTCGCGCAATTCGGTAATCAAACGATTGTGTCGAGTGCGCATTTGCAGGTCGGTCCACTCCCCCCGCGTTAACTCACCGACATGGGTTTGCTCGGCATTCATAATCTCTAGATCAGCGCCCGCAGAAAACGCTTTCCCTGCACCTGTGATTTGCAACACACGGGCAGACTTATCGGCACGCAAGCGCGCTAAAGACTCAAACAAGCCATCCATAATCGCCAGCGACAAGGCATTTAATCGAGCCGGTTCATTGAGCGTAAGTCTTGCTACGCCATCAGTGATCGTCAGAAGTACGGCTTCATGTGAACTCATGGTTAAACCTCATTAATTATTTTTAAATACAGGCGCACGCTTTTGTAAATTGGCTGTGACAGCTTCAATCTGATGTTCAGCACCCAGTAAATGTCCTTGTTCTTCTGATTCAGCAAGTAATAAATCCTGATCAGATGCCATAGGCCACTGCCCCATCAAACGTTTCGCTGCACGCAGTGCCGTCGGGCTTTTCTGAGTCAATTCGTTTGCTAAGCTCATCGCAGCCGCTACCGGGTCTTCCACTACTCGCGTAGCTAATCCCAAGGCTACGGCTTCAGGTGCATCAACAATTCGGCCGGTATAAATTAACTCGCGTGCTAAATCATCACGCATCAAACCACGTAGCAGAACCATGCCTCCCATGTCAGGCACTAAACCCCATTTGATTTCCATTACCGACATACGCGCATCGGGTGCAATCAAACGTATATCCGCACCTAAGGCAATCTGAATACCACCACCGAATGCCACTCCATTAATGGCTGCAATTACTGGCACAGGAATATCGCGCCAAACCATGGCAACGCGCTGAAAGCGATTCGAGTCGCCATGGGTACGCTCCATTAAGCGCGAGGATACCGATCGTTCTTTATCAGCCAGCATGTGCTGCAGACTTTCAAGATCAATTCCGGCACAAAAAGCACGGCCTTCGCCTCGCACTATGACTGCACGAATTTGCGTATCCACTACCAACGACTCACCGACACGAATGATTTCATCAATCAAGTCATTCGATAGCGCATTCATCTTGTCGGGTCGATTCAATACACATTCGACCACGCCGTCGGGATGATGAAGTAGTTTTACCAGTGCTGTCATAGTTTCTTCATTTTCATTTAGATTGCATCCGTCGAACGACATGTAGCAATGACTGCGTGATCAATACCCCAATCACTCAGAATGTCTTCTGTATGTTGACCCGCGCTGGCGACAGGCCCCGGGGTAGGCGCGGGTGTGCGCGAAAATCGTGGCGCTGGCGCAGGCTGAATAACATCATCAATACGAATAAAAGTCTCGCGTGCCTGATTATGCGGATGCGTTACGGCCTCATCCCAATCGAGCACAGGCGCAAAGCAGGCATCGGTGCCTTCGAGTAAAGCACACCACTCATCGCGTGAGCGCATGATAAAAATGGCTGCGATCTTTTTTTTCAGTGCAGGCCATTGTTTTTGATCGTCTTGCGCATCAAATGCCGGATCAGTCGCTCCAATTTTTTCACGTAACAACGCGTAAAATTTGGGCTCAATCGCACCGACACTGACGTACTTACCATCAGCACAGCGGTAATTGTCATAGTAATGGGCAGCACCATCAAGAAAATTCGCATGTCGCTCGGTCTTCCAAGAGCCACCGTCTTTAAACCCACGAAACATCGCGGTCAGTAAGGCCGTGCCATCTGTCATCGCCGCATCAATCACTTGCCCTTTGCCCGATTTTTGCGCTTCGAGCAAAGCACACACCATCCCAAACGCAAGCATCATGCCGCCGCCACCAAAATCACCGACTAAATTCAATGGAATCGGTGGTGGTGTTTCGGGATCATTGCCCATCGCATGCAATGCACCCGACAAGGCGACATAGTTCAGATCATGACCCGCCGCCTGTGCCAGCGGCCCATACTGCCCCCAGCCTGTCATGCGCCCATAGACTAAACGCGGGTTATGCTTAAAACAGATTTCAGGCGACAAACCTAAACGCTCCATCACGCCAGGGCGAAATCCTTCGATCAAGCCATCCGCTTTAGCAATCAGCGAAAGCATGAGTTCAAGCGCACCTGATTGCTTTAAATTGATCGCCAGTGATCGACGGCCCCGGGCCATGACGTCAAAACGTGTATCTAATAAATCGAGGGAAGGTTTGCCATTTTTTGTATGAATGCGAATAACCTCTGCCCCCATATCGGCCAACATCATGGCGCAAAAAGGGCCCGGACCTAATCCAACAAATTCAATCAACCGGTAACCCGCAAGCGGGCCGCGGTTGTCTGCGTCCTTCACATTACCGCTATCAGTCACACCATCATTCACACTCATACACGCTCATATAAAGTCACAACACACGCACCACCCAAGCCCAGGTTGTGTTGCAATGCTAATCGCGCACCCTCAACCTGACGACGCTCAGCCGTACCGCGCAACTGGCTAACTAATTCTGTGCATTGCGCTAAACCTGTCGCACCCAGCGGATGACCTTTAGACAGTAATCCGCCCGAAGGATTGGTCACATAGCGACCACCATAGGTGTTATCGCCATCTTCAATAAATTTTTCTGCACCACCTTCAGGACATAACCCCAAACCTTCATACGTAATCAGTTCATTGTGCGCAAAGCAGTCATGTAATTCGATCACGCCTATGTCTTTCGGACCAACACCCGCCTCTTCATAGACACGTGTAGCAGCAGCATGGGTCATGTCGTAACCCACCAATTGACGCATATCGTTATGATCGCCTTTGAATGAAGAACTAGTATCAGTAGTCATGGCTTGCGCACGTATACGTATGCTGTGATCAAGATTATGTTTTTTAGCGAACGCTTCTGAACATACAATCGCTGCGGCACCACCGCAGGTTGGTGGACAAGCCATCAAACGTGTCATCACGCCAGGCCACAACACGGGTGAATTCAACACCTCTTCTTCTGTCACGATGGTTTTGAATAACGCGAGGGGATTATTCGCTGCATGTCGTGAAGCCTTGGCGCGTATCTTCGCAAAGGTAGCTAGCTTAGTTCCATATTGATTCATGTGTGCGAGACCCGCACCACCAAAGTAGCGCAGTGCGAGAGGTATGTCGGCATTCTGAACCAGTTCGGCACTACGTTCATCGAAATACTGAAATGGTGAAGGACGGTCGTCATACACATTACCCAAAGCACCCGGCTTCATCTGTTCAAAGCCGACAGCTAACGCACAATCAACCGCCCCCGATGCGACTGCCTGACGCGCCAACCACAGAGCCGTTGATCCGGTTGAGCAGTTGTTGTTCACATTAATGACAGGCACACCACTCATACCGACGTCATACACAGCACGCTGTCCTGAGCATGAGTCACCATAAACATATCCGGCATAGACCTGCTGTATTTTGTCGTAATCCAAACCCGCATCAGCTAACGCAGCACGAATAGCACGCGCACCCATCATGGGATACGACTCACTCGCACCCGGCTTTGCAAAAGGGATCATGCCCACACCGACAACACATACGCTCTGACTCATGCCAACCATCCTTATCAAATAGAAAACATAGAAGGTATAACCCGCTATAAGCTTTAAACCATAAACGATACTGGATTATCTGAGGCGTATGGTTTGTGAATCCAAAACGGATAACAAAAGCCAGCTAGAACTTGGACTGGTTCAGTGTGGCAGGCGGGTGATTTTAGCGGCGGAGTTTTGCGAAAAGGAATTATTCGCAAAGGAATGGAGCTTGTTACGACTTCAGATTAAACAGACGTATGCCTGTTTCATCTAGTACGCGTTGATCTTTTTTGGCTTCGGCGGCAGCATCATTACGCGCTTCACGCTCAACCATGGCTTCCATCTTGGCTTGTTCTCGGCGAGCCATCTCCAAGGCGACTTTCGTGGCATCGAAAGCTTTTTGTGCAGCAGACAATTGCCCAACGACTCGGTGCCGCAATCCATTTAAATGATCGATGAATCGACGATAGGCGATGTTATCGCTGATGGAATGCGTTTCTTTTTGAGCGACGCTGTAACGCTCGAGATAATCAATTTTGAGTTTTTCGATGTGAGCCAGACTGGCCTCAAGCTGAGTGACTTTGCTGCGCGCAGTCTGCATGGCCCCCTGCGCTTCTTGCGTGGCGGTTTCTGCGCGCTGCTGTAGCACTGTCCAAGTTCTGTTCATGATAAGGAGATAGTATCAGCTCCGGGCAGTGTCAAGCTTCAAACTGCCATCAAATCGCTAATCATTCGACGCGTTGTCTGCGAGTCCACACCTGCATGCATATCTTGTCTGAGAAAATCTTCTAATCGATTACGCATTAAAATAGCCAGATCAATATCCGCGTTGGATCCTGCTTCATAGGCACCAACTGAAATCAAATCTCTGTTTTGCTGATACAGCGACCATAAGCGTCGAAGGCGATTAGCCTGCCTGAGCTCATCGGGACTCAGTAAATTTTGCATCACACGCGAAATCGAACCATTTAAATCAATCGCTGGATAATGCGCTGCATCCGCCAAGTCCCGTGACAACATCACCTGACCATCGAGAGATGCACGTGCAATATCAACGATAGGATCTTGGGCGTCATCACCTTCAGCTAAGACAGTGTAGATGGCGGTAATAGAGCCATAACCATTTTTACCGACACCAGTTCGCTCAATTAAATTCGGTAATAAAGCAAACACAGACGGTGGATAACCTTTTGAAGTGGGTGGCTCACCAATAGCCAATCCAATCTCACGCTGCGCATGGGCGACACGCGTCAGACTATCCATCAGCATGAGGACATTTTTTCCCTGATCACGGAAATATTCCGCAATCACATGCGTTAAATGTGTAGCCTTGAGACGACTTACCGGTGACATATTCGCTGGTGCCGCAACAACCACTGACTTCGCACGACCTTCAGGGCCGAGCACTTCGTTAATGAACGCCTGCACTTCGCGACCACGCTCACCAATCAAACCAATCACAACCACATCAGCTTTAGTAAAGCGCGTAATCATGCCTAACAAAACACTTTTACCTACACCTGAGCCTGCAACTAAACCAATCCGTTGACCACGACCCAAAGTCAGCAAACCATTGATCGCTTTAACGCCGACATCCAGTACTTGATTGATCGGGCCACGCTCCATGGGATTAAGTGGCACACCCAGCAAAGGAACTCGATCCGGACAATCGGGTGCCGGCATACCATCAAGCGGCTGACCAAATGCATCAATCACACGCCCTAGTAAAGCAGGGCCAAGCTTAGCTTCAGAAGAATGAGTAATCACCCTCACCGTCGCGCCGGGGCCTATACCCACGGGATCGGTGAAAGGCATCAAAAATAAGGTTTGATCGTTGAAGCCTACGACTTCAGCTGAAACGCGATGCTCACCACTGCCTTCAATTTCACACAAAGCACCTAAAGGTGCCATGATGCCGCGCGCTTCTAATGTCATGCCAACCAAACGCACCAACGTACCCGTGTGGGCAGCTGGCGGTGCAGAGGTTTGATCGATCAAATGATCAACGACATCAGAAAAATGAATCATGAATGCGTTTCGTCGTTGCGGTCGGCTTGGGTATCGTCGATGTGGCCGTCGGACAATTCATCGACCATCACATCGTCATCGTGATCAGATTCATCATGTGCATCGTGCTCATTATCGTGTTCATTGTCGTGCTCACTACCTTGAACCTCGATTGTCGGCGTTGGATTGGCTGGCGCCACAGGTTTTGGAGCAAAATTTTCTTTGGGCTTAGCGCTAGGTGTCGCTAACGCAGGACGCCAACTTGACGCAACTGGTTGCGCTAGTGATTTGCTTAAACCTTTAACACGCCGATCTATTAAATCTTCAACCACACTACCGTCTAGCGACGCACGCACACTGCCACGTGAGAGCAAGGCATCGGGACGCAACACCATACTGTCACCAAACTGAGCAACCAGCGGTTTGTATTGTTCTAGATCTTCTGGATTGAGATGAACGATCACGGCTTTTTCGCCGCTGGCCGCTAACTCACGCAAACAATTATCCACCAAGCGCGCTATCACTTGCGCGGATTGAGTTAACTCACCACGTACTAATTGTTCCGCTAAGTGCATTGCCAATTTTTTCATTGGCTCAAACAAGGTATTCGGATCACGCTCTAATTGATGCAAGCCTTTAATCATTTGATCGATGACGGCCAGCTTCTCATCGACTGATGCCTGCATCTCCGCTTTAGCTTGCTCCAGACCTGCTTCCAAGCCTTCTTGAAATCCGGCTGCATGCGCTTCGATACGCGCTTCTTCGCGAGCGGTTTCTATCAGCTGATTTACTGCCTCATTATTAAGAGTCGGTGACGCTTCAGGCTCAGGCTGGGATACGCCCGCGTTTAATTCAACTTCTGTTGAACTTACTTCGTCGGATGATTCTGCTGCGGTCAAAGACTGTTCGGCTGACTGCTCCGCTTCGATCTGCTCATGATGCTCATTGCTAGTCGCATCTGCTAACTCAACACCTGACTGACTATCCTGACTATCCTGACTATCCTTCATATCAGCGCCATCGTCGGCAGACGCAACAATCGCAGATTCCTGCGCTGGCGCATCCTGATCAGCCGACGTGTCGTGAGCTTGGGCCTCAGCATTGGCATCCGCCATTTCTGTAACGTCAGTTGAATCTGTATCCGGCGCAGTAGCTAAATTTTCAGTGACCTCTAAACTAGCTTCTGTAATTTGATCATTCGTCGAGTCTGCCTGAATTTCAGACAATGCTGTTTGCGAACTATCTGATGCCGAGTCAAGAATATTTTCTTCAACGACGTCTTCTATCGACTCCGCACTGATGGCCGGCGTGTCGTCAACTTCAGCTGAGTAAGTCTCTAAAACAGGGTCCGGTGGAAATTGTTCATCTACCTCGGATTGAAATCCTGGTGATGACATGATTGGCTGGTCGAGCAGCTCATCAAATTTAAAATCTGACTCAGGTTGAATCTTCGATTCATTCAACAGTCCATCGTCGGAATAATCGAAAACGGGACGCTCGTCCCGTTTGAGTAAAAATGGTGTGTCTTCTTTTTTTTCTTTTTTCAGCAAATTTTGAATCGCGAATGGATTCGTCGCCGGATCGAACATCCGGTTCGGCATCCATTCATGGCGCCTTGGCGCATGTCGTGGATCAGACAAAATCAGCTCCGCCAGCTGACAAGATCAATTCGCCCTTCTCGGACAATTTACGTGCAGCACGCATCACCTTCTTCTGCGCATCTTCCACTTCGGTCATACGCAAAGGACCTTTGGCTTCCATATCATCCACGAACATACCGCGCGCGCGGCTAGACATATTGTCGAGGAACTTATCTTTAACAACATCCGCAGCACCCTTCAGCGCTGTCATCAACATGTCAGGCTCAACGGCACGCATGAGCGCCTGGATACCGCGGTTGTCGACCGCTGCCAAGTTCTCGAAGCTGAACATATTGTCTTGAATTCGTAGGGCGAGTTCTTCATCAATCTGACCCACACCTTGCAGAATCGGACCTTCCAACTCCACTTTCGTGAAGTTCATAATCTTCGCAGCCGCTTTCACACCGCCGAAACTCGATGACGATGATGATGCATTATTCGAGAACTGTTTCTTCATGATCGATTCCAGCTCTTCCATCGCAGATGGCTGAATCGTATCAAGGCTAGCAACACGCTGAATAACTTCAGGGCGAGTATCGTTGGGCAAATACGCCAACACGTCCGCTGCCACCTCAGCTTCAAGTACGGACAAGATAATCGCCGTGACTTGCGGATGTTCAGTTTTAATCATTTCTGCAATCGCACGTGCATCCATCCACTGCAAAATTTCTAAACCACGGCTAGCACGATTAGGCATGATGCGAGATAAAACGGATGAGGCCTTGTCGGGTCCCAGTGCTCGTTTCAACACGGTTTCAACATACTCTGTGGTCCCTAGCGACAAACTAGTCTGACGTTTCAGCAGGTCGACGAATTGATCCAACACGGCATTCACAGCCTCTTGCGACATGTCTGCTACAGAGACCATAGCCGCACCCAGTTCCTGAACCTCTTTCGGATCCAGATAACTGATAATGTTGGAAGCAAGATCTTCACCCAGTAGCAGCATCAATACGGCTGCGCGCTGGACGTTGGTAATCTCGGCCAGCTCTTTTTTGAGCTCATCCGACATCGGTATAACTGCTGTAGTTGCCATGTGCCACCTCTAAACCATGCAATGCTGCGTTGTGTACGTGATTAGCTGTTTTATAAGCTAATACTTTCTCTATTTGTTTACTTGAGAAGATTCTTAATAATCAAAACCATACGGTTGCGCTCTTTTTCAGTCAGCATCTTTACCAAAACTAGTTTGTCATCATAGCTTTTGGCGTCATTCAGCATTTCTTCTGGCACAGCCACTTTTTTCTTCGGCTTAAACTTCTTCATCTCGTCCATCGGATCAGCCTCTGCTGCTACCGGAGTTGCTGCTTCAGCGGCTTTGGGCTCCGCTGCTTTCTTAGGTTCTGCCATGTGATTCCCCGTTAGTTGTCTAGTTGGTCAATCGCTTAGTTTTTGACCAAGTTTTTCAGTACCAAAGCAACGCGACCTGATTCCTGCGCCACTAGCATACGAATCAATGCAACTTTGTCATCGTACGTGTTTGCTGTGTCAAGCATATCAGCTGTGAAAGTTGGCTTCTTCGGTTTCATTGATTCCATACGAGCTTTCAACTCTTCCAACGATTCGCCCTCTTCCATCTCGATCTCCGCCGCTGCCGCAGCCTCGGCTTCAGCTTCGGCTGCCAAGCGTTCTTCTTCGGCCGCCGCTTCGGCTGCCAAGCGAGCCAATTCTGCCAAACGTGCTTCCTCTGCCAAGCGTGCTTCTTCCGCCAGCCGAGCCAATTCTGCCAATCGTGCTTCTTCTGCTAAGCGCGCTTCTTCTGCCAATCTGAATTGCTCTTCCATACGAGCCGTCTCTGCAGCCTTAGCATCCTCAACCGCTTTCGCGATCTCCAGCATTTTGGCATCTTGAGCGCGCTTGAGATCTTCCGCAGAGGGACCAGTGGGTCCGATAATTTGATTAATCGTCGGGCCTTTCACCATCGGACGTACGACTGCCAGCAGGAATACGATCATCACAAGTGCAGCCACACCAATTTTAATGAAGTTCTGCAGATCCGTATCGGCATACCAAGCCTTCGGTGGTTCAGGTGCCAGTGTTTCAAAACGTGCTGGTGCTACTGTAACCACGTCACCACGCGCTTCGTTATATCCCACCGCACTACGCACTAATTGCAGCATACGATCTAACTCTTCCTTCGAATACGGAATCGTCGTTGGCACACCAGGACCAAATCCTTTGCCATCCGCTGGCTGCGGTGCTGCGCGTTCAGCCACCACTACAGCAACCGTTACACGCTCAATCGCACCTTGTGAATTTTTCACATGACGAACCGAACGATCCATTTCAAAGTTACGTGTAGCGCGTGTCGTCACAACTTCGTTATTGACAGGCTTACGTTCATTTGAATTCGTATCCGTAGTCAAATCGGCATCCGGTGGTGGCGAGTTAGTCATCGCACCTGGAATACCTTCAGGATCAATCTTGTATTTACGCTCAGTCGTTAAGGCTTCTGAACGTGGCTTGACGCCCTTGTCTTTATTATCAAAATCTTCGGTCGTGGTTTCAACAGTGGTGTAATCCAATGTCAAGTTAACTTCTGCTTTTACCGAAGCCTCACCAACCACTGGTGCGAGCAATTCAGTAACACGTTGACGATATGATTCTTCAGTACGCTGCTTGTGCGACATTTGTGCGACGGTTAAACCCATAGCCGCATCAACCGGATTTTCTTCGGTCATCAAATTACCCTGATCATCCACCACCGATACATTTTGTGGTGAGAGATAAGGAACGCTAGACGAAATGAGATGAACAATCGCTTTCACCTGCGATGTGGTGACACCACGACCGGAGTGCGGCGTTACAACGACGGAAGCTTTGGGCGTTGCACGTTCGCGCACGAACACGCTTTGTTTAGGTAAGGCCAAATGCACGCGTGCAGATTTAATGGTTGAAATCTGCATGATGCTGCGTGCCAGCTCTTGCTCAATGGCTGAGTTGTATTGAACTTGCTCCATGAACTGACTAGTAGTCATGGAGGATTTATCTTTTAATGAATCCATGCCGATAGGCTGCGCTTCTTTAGGAATGCCTTGACCCGCTAAGAAAATGCGCGCTTCGTGATAACGACCTTCCGGAACCGTAATCTGTCCACTACTCGTATCAATCTTTGGTTTGAAATCAGCGGCTTTCAATGCTTCTAATGCAGCTTGCTTATCTGTCTCGGTCATGCCCGGCATGATGGAACGATAAGGCGTTGTCTGCGAAAACTGAAAGCTCATCGCTGCGATCAATAAGATGATCAAAATCGCGATAGCAGGTAACGCGCGACGAACAGCCGGCTGTTTGAACAGGTTATCTGCCCAACGCTTAAACTGATTCATGCCACCCGATACGCCACTCAGTGCACCAGGCAGCTGTCCAGGATTAGGCATACCCGTTAAAGGTAATGCGCCTGCAGCGGAATCACCCGCACCGGCGGCCTGTCCTGTAGGCAGTTGTGGGGGCAATCCCCCATTCATTGTCGCTTCGGCCATGTTCTACTCTCTAAGAGGTTGGCTGTTCTATTTCAAAATAAACGGTTTACTACTTCCATCACACGCTGGCTTATACCGGCATGTTCAATATGTCTTCGTAGGCCTTGAGCACTTTGTTTCGTATCTGCAGCGTCGCTTCAAAAGCTAGTGATGATTTCTGCATCGCTAACACAACATCAGTCAGCGGTACATCTTCACCACGGTCATACGCTTCACGCAGGCTGCCTGCATATTGCTGAACTTCGTTGGTTTGCACTACCGCCGTTTTGATTGCATCGCCAAACGTCGGCTTACCTATCTCTGCCGTGGGTGGCGCTAACACCGGCTGCGTATTTTTTCCCGCTGCGTCGACTTGATACTGGCGCATGGCTGCCAACATCGAATCGATATTGGCTTGGCTGTTAATTTTGTTAATCATGTGTCAGTAGCTCCGGCTTACGCTGCTGCCAACAAGGGCAAACCACGGTCACGAAACTGCGCCATCTTGTAACGCAATGAACGTGGACTGATACCTAGTTTTTTGGCAGCCTCTGAACGATTACTGCTAGAACGAATCGCAGCCATGATGGCTTGGTATTCGCTACTCTTGACCGCTGTAGACAATGCGCCATCTTCAATCGCCGTTGCTGATGTCGTTTCTGCTGTTGCAGGAGCAGATAACAATTCAAGCGTTTTATTGGGTTCAGCTGCGTGCGATTCCCACTCATCAAACATGAGATCAGCT
This sequence comes from Oxalobacteraceae bacterium, assembly GCA_947454305.1. Taxonomy (GTDB): domain Bacteria; phylum Pseudomonadota; class Gammaproteobacteria; order Burkholderiales; family Burkholderiaceae_D; genus Pernthalerella. The sequence goes on along the minus strand of CANGJE010000023.1, from coordinate 17,650 downwards.
TCATCAATCATGTCGCTGTTCGATAACACCAGCGCACGTTGAACTACGTTTTGTAATTCACGAACATTGCCGGGCCAGCTGTATTGCTCCATCATTTCAGCGGCGCGTGGAGATAACCTCACCTGCCGATCAGCTGGACCATAGTTCGATAAAAATTGGGAGACTAAAGGCAAAATATCGCCGGGACGATCACGTAATGGCATCACCGATAATTTGAATGCACTAATACGGAAATACAAATCTTCGCGGAATTCACGATTGGAGATCGCTTCGCGTAAATCCTTGTTGGTTGCGGCTACCAGTCGCACATCAAGTTCAACCGGTGCGTTACCACCTAAGCGTGTGATCTTGCGTTCCTGAAGAACGCGTAGCAGTTTTGTTTGTAAGTGATACGGCATCTCAGCGATTTCATCTAAGAAGATGGTGCCACCTTGCGCTTGTTCAAACAAACCACGATGCTCTTTTAAGGCGCCTGTGAAAGCGCCCTTCTCGTGACCAAACAACATGTCTTCAATCAGATTTTCTGGCAAGGCCGCGCAATTCATCGCAACGAAAGGACCATTACGACGCGGCGATGCATCATGTAATACACGTGCCAGCACATCTTTACCTGCACCGGTTGGACCAACGATCAACGCTGACACTTGTGTCTGAGCTACACGTCGCGCTAACTCGAGCAAATGCTGACTCACTGGATCAACGAAAACAAACGTCTGTGGACTATTCTTAGGGACTTCATTCCGCGTTGGTGCCAGTGCCAGCGCCGAGCGCCAAGCATCCACCGACCAATCATCGGCTGACAGCACGTGATAAGCACCACGACGCATGGCTTCAATGCCTAACTCGAACTGATTACGTTCGACACGGCAAAGAACCGGAATCGCATGACCAAAAGCTTGTGTGAGCTTGCGCACTTCTTCCAACAAGCCAGTGTCACCCATCAGGCGTATGACAACTAATCGCGCGCGAGCCAGACCCAGTTTCAAGTCTTGCAGCGTTGCCACTGGCAAGAGTTGTAGGCCGGCTTCAAGCAGTTGTTCACGCTCGACCGAACCCACGGAGGATTTAGGATCGAGCCAAAGTGCTGGATGCGAAGTTTGAGTAAGAGTCGTCACGTTGATTGCCTTAGAAAACACTATTTGCTTTCTTTATAGCAATCCTCGTGCCAGATGTTTTAGTGAGGAAACATGCGGGTTTTGAGGCGGCATGTCGAGTCGGCAGCAGTTTGCCGGGGGGAGGAAAACGTCAACCGCTAAAGCGGCAGACGAAAAGCCGACAGGCAGTTTTTTGCCCCTTTTGAGCTACTCGGGACAGTCCCGATACTCGGTTTGTAGGCAAACAGCTGCTTCATGCATGGCTTCTTGCAGCTGCTCGGGGCTCATGCCTTTGCCGGCCCGACTAACAATAGCGTTGGCCTGAGTTTCGCCGTTGCCACGGGCAAGCTCACCCCAGATTAAAGCCTTGCGTGGCTCACTTCGCCAGCCCTCACCGCTCAGATAAATCGACGATGCCATCAACTGGGCGCCAGAATGCCCTTTGCGCGAGGCGCGAAGAAACCACGCCAAGGCTACAGCGCCATCCTTTTTTAAACCGCCCATTCCGCTCCGATAATATTCACCCAGCATGTACTCGGCATCGACATAGCCAGCCTGGGCGGCCGACGCAAATAATGGAGCGGCTAATTCAGCGTTTTGCGAAATGCCACGACCGTAGTGGTACAAGGTGGCCAAATTGAATTTAGCCTCGGGCGAACCACCAACGGCGGCCTTGCTGTACCAGTTACGTGCTTCAACATAATTTTGTGCCACGCCCAGACCATGCTCATACAGAAAACCCAAATTATTCTGGGCGCGGGCATCGCCCTGCGCTGCGGGTTTACGCAAGGCGCGTTCGGCAGTGGCATAGTGTCCGCGCTCAATCGCGCGCATAGCCGCCTGAAAATCAGCGCGCGCACTGCCGCAAAGACAAACCATGGCAAGTGCAAGCGACCAATATTTCATGCGGAACGCCGGTAGGTAGAGGAGGAATTCGATGAAGCTGAGTTTGCCGTACCGGGTTTTGCTACAAAGCCGCGGCAGCGCTGGCCATCAGCGCGCAATACTTCAACTGAAGGAGTGACGCGGCTCTTAAAGCCCATCAGCCGGCAAAGATAAGGAAGTTTGGGATCCCAGCTAACGCCAAAGTGACGACACTGCCAGCAATTTGGCGCGCCATCCTGAGCGGTTTGGTTAGCGGAATTCATTTTTTTTCGCGTTTTTTACGTTGATAGTCGTTCCAGGCTCGAAACACGACAGCGGCCATCACACCGGAAAGCATGACGACCCCTAATAGGGCCTGAAAAAACTCGCCTACGCTCATGTCGGGTGGCAAATAGCGCTTGGGATTCATCACTATCGTCAATAACAACAAGACAAAAGCGATCAACGTAATGCGTATCAGCCTGAACATGATGCGGCGCCTGTTCTGGTTCGAATTCTGATCCATCTCTACCCTCGGATAACTACACCGACAGATAGTATTGTGTCACAGCAACACCCCTAAGGGTCAATAGTCCTTTTATAACTACATCAAACCCCGCTATTAACCCTGCAGCAGCTTCAGTACAGTTTGCTGGCTGGTGTTCGCTTGTGCCAGCACCGCGGTGGCGGCCTGTTGCATGATTTGCGCTTTAGCCAGCTCGGTACTTGCAGCAGCGTAGTCGGCGTCTTCAATCTGGCTGCGTGAAGCAGACAAATTAGTTGTGACGTTCGACAAGTTGTTAATCACGTGCTGCATGCGATTCATCACCGCACCCATGGTAGCGCGCGTTGCATTTACCTTGTCCATCGCATCATCCAGCAAGGTCAATACGGCGGAAGCACCATCACGCGTATTAATACGTACGCGACGATCTTCAACATTCAGGTCAACGTCACCTGTGATGTCACCTGTGATCGATCCTTTTTTACCAAAATCTGCCAGGTCAATCGTAATGTACTGATTCGCGGATGCTCCCACTTGGAAGGCCAATCGACCTACGCGTGGAGGATCCATCTCTTCACTTGAACGACCACCAAACGTACCCTCTTCAAAACCAAGGGCAGCGAAATTACCATCGGCACTGTAGCCTTTATCGCCCACCGAAATCTTGAAGGGCTCGCCAGTGGCACGCAATTCATCCAATTGATCCGATGGTGGCGCGCCTTCAGGTGCAGGTAATTTAGGCAAGAGTGCAGGATCAGAAATCATGCGCACCGTGCTGTATACCGTACGTGCGTTAGTCGATGTCGCTGTCGCATCTAACAGACCGCTGACATCATTGTTACCGTAACTATTTTCTGTGACCGTTGACAAAGTCAACGTTGGACCCGTGGTCGATACCGATGCACCTTTCAGGGTGAACGGAGACCCAGCGACCGTCGATGTAATGTCTAAGTAGCTACCGTTATTGGTGACTGAAATATTTTTCAGCGTACCGGCTGTAACTGCGGCATTAATCGCCGTTTCCAGTGCATTTGCCATGCTGGTGGTTCCACCAGTAGCAGCATCGGACGTAATGGTTTGACCATTAATGATGACTGATGCTGTTTGTGAACCAACTGAGCCACCGACGGCGATACGGGATACCTGTGCGACTGAGCCGCCCTTATCTAAACCAAAACTAGCGGCTGACAAATCTTTTTGGTTTGAATCAAACCAGATAGATACATTGCGACCGTCAGATTCCAAAGTCACGCCACTACCATTGTCTTTAGCGGTAAGTCCATGCTGACCAGTACGTGCATTAATCGCCTCAACCACTTTTTCACGACGTGCAGTTCCTGTTTCGTTTTGAACAAACACGACAGGGACTGTCGTACCGTTTATATATAAGTTATAACTAGTGCCTCCATCAGTGGTAGAGGGGACACTGGTGGTGGTCGTCAAACCTTTGCTAATGACTGGATTAGCCAAAGCGCGAACGCCCGTGGAACTAGCTGAATCATTAATTGCTGCGGCAATCGCTATCGCGCTGGCGCTAAGGTCACTGCTAGCAGTAAGAATGCTTGATTTAGTGTCATCGGCCGTTGTCGTAGCACGAATTTTCACGCCATTAATCATCAGATCATCCACATTCAGCGGCTTACTTGCTGCTGCCTGATTGGCTGCTACTGTGCTGGAACTAATCGTACCGGTATTACTGCTACCGGTATCGGTTGAGATCGTAAATGGTGTGCCTGCAGTCGACGCATTAATCAACAATTCATTCACGCCACGACCGGCTGAAGCAGTCACGCCGAGGGTAGTATTTGCACTGATTAATGAAACTAAGTTATCACGAACTGATTGTGCGTCCGTAGTAACGCTAGACGTAAATGTTGTTCCGTTAATGGTTACCGAGAAGGTATCCGACGATCCTATAGAACCACCAATCGTTACAGCATTAGTCTGGGCAACTGGGGCTGCCACAATCGCACGAGTACTCGTATTAAATACAGATTGGTTTTTAGTGAAATTACCTTCGATCAAACCCGTACGAGTAATATCGCCTGTCGTCGACGAAGAAACCACTACTGGTGCTTCGATTTTTGATTCAAGCGAATAGGTACCTGCGTGTACGCCAGTACGCAAACCTATGCTTTGACCAAACAACGCAGCACTGCTATCGGTTTCAAATGACACTTCAATATTGCGACCATCTGCTGCAACCAGCGTGACGCCTTTGGAGTCATAACCAGTATCAATCGCTTTCACACCCGTCTTAGAGGTGATCGCATTAATCGCACTCACCACATCGGAGCGCGTAGCACGTGTGTTATTCAGTGTCGTCGTAATGTCGGCAGAAGCATAACCATTAATAAATACTACGCCAGAGACCGAAGGTCCCACGGTCATCGCCTGGCCTGTTAATACGTTTTCATTCACCTTGGCGTAGACACCCGTACCTGGTTGCAAGGTTGCATATTCTTGAGTGACATCCACAATCGGGCTCAGGCCCGTTGTACCTGGCGAAACGCTGGTACTAGGAACATCACGCTCAGACGTTGGGAAATCGAGTTTGATGGTTGAGCCGCCAGGTGCATAACTAACAATACGACTGGTACTCGAATTAAATAATGAACTCGCACGCAATGCCGCAGCAATTTTAGCGGTGGCCAACGACGATGTACTCTCGGCGCTGGTCAACTGTACGCTAACACCGCCCACGACTATCGTGCCTGGTTGTGGAACACCTGTAAATGTGAGTGATTGCGACTCACCTACGTCAGCGCCACGTGAAGATGCCATGCGATTAATCGCAGCCGCTTTCGCAATCGCACTACCCGCTGCATTATTTGCTGGCGAGAGTGTATCGTCAGACGCGTAAGATGCGCCAATATCAATGCCATTGATACGCAAATCGCCGGCGCGCAAAGGCGGAATACCACCATCAATCGCGACTGACAAACCGACAGCGCGGTTGGTATAGTTCAGCGTGCTACCACTAGAATCCTTCATGGTGTAGACCAAATCTTCAGAAATCACTTTACGATTTTGTCCATCAGTACCGCTAAAGGTAATGGTGCCGTTGGTTGGGTCGGCTGTACCATTCAAGGTATACGTTTGTTTATCCGCCGTCAGGAACGAAGCAGACACCACACCAAGACTAGATACTGAGAAACTCAGCGTACCACTCTTGAGGAAGCCACCATCACTGGCAAAATTTTCACCCGTCATCGCAACGGCTGCTCGGGTCGTTGCCACACTACTAGACACACCGGTAGCGCCTACATCCACCACCACATTACCAATATCAGCATCAGTCGCAGCATATTTAATCGTCAATTGACCATTGTCTGTCTGAGTAATAGTTCTACCAGACGTATTCGGATCAAAGCTAGGATCTGCTTCCAAGGCTGTCTTAATCGCAGCGGTAAAGCTTCTTAATTTGTCGGAATCACTGTTACCTTGAATCGCAGACGCAGGGATAGTCACGGCGACACCGCCGACGGTAATAACGCCTGTCGTAGGTACTGAGTTATCTGCAGTAAAGGTTAAGGTTTGAATTTCGCCGGAATCAGCACCTGACAAGGTTCGCGTGGTGGTCGGATTAACAAACACGTCGGCTTCTTGACTGACTGAAGTCGCTTTAAAGACTGGCATCTCACCCACTCGCTGACCGGCTGTGCCATTCAATAGAGGGAATCCATTCCATTCGGTCGATTCAGAGATATGAACGATCTCAGCTTTGAGCTGTTGGAATTCAAGATCCAGATAGCTACGCTGCGAATTGTCGTTCGTATCATTGACTGCCTGAACGGCCAACTCACGCATGCGTTGCATCATGTCTGTGATTTCGTTGGTCGCCCCTTCAGCTGTCTGAATCAGCGAAATGCCGTCGCCCGCATTTCGAACCGCTTGATTCAGACCACGAATCTGATTCGTCATCCGAGTTGAAATCGCTAAACCAGCCGCATCGTCCGCAGCGGTATTAATCCGCTTGCCGGTCGATAGCTGCGCCATCGCCTTCGATTGTGCGCCTTCGGTTCGTTTTAGCGCTGACTGTGTGAACAGCGCTTTCAAGTTGGTATTGATGACTGCCATTTTTGGTTTCTCCTTGCGGCGTCCTATGCTTGCTTAATCTTTCACGGGCGAAATCCCGTGTGTTGATTTAGTCTATGCAAACGCCGTGCCAGGTTAAAAACTCCATTAAATTCAAATAGTTACACTTATTTTCTGCTACTTCTTAAATCTTGCTACTGCTGCCTGGCAATTTCTGTCGGTAATCCGGCAGGCATTTTCCATTAACTAATTAATAATTTTTTATTAATCCGATTAACGCTGCACTGCGCCTAAACCCAAGGCTTCAGCCAGTGCGTCATATTCTTTCAATAACTCAGGATGATCTGGGAATAAGGCCAGTGCGACACCCGCCGCTTCAAATGCCTCAGCCAGATCCAGATTGCAGCGCAAGGAACGGATCAACATAGAGTGCGTAAACACTGTCGCCCTGCCCGTCTGCATTTCCATTAATTGCTTGAGCAGATCAACCGCTTGCGGCCAATCCTCTCTGACGACTGATAGCAAACTAGTGATTGCCAAAATATCTTCACTCTCTGGATAGAGAGCTAAACCGGCATCACCCAGTGCGTAAGCCAACGCATCACGATCCTGACCCATCAAAGCTTGAATAGCCTCACGGATTTCCTCCGGCGCGAAACGGGATACCTGTAAGGTGTTAAAAGGTTGACCGTGTTCTGCGTGAAAAATCAGTTCTTGAGCGAGATTAGCCATAGTTAAGCTCCTGTTTAATAGCTTTGTTCGAAGTTGAGGTTAATTGCATCAACGCAATCTTCCTGGACAGGACCTATTAAGCAAAACTGATGCCAGCTTCAGAAACCCTAGAAACTGTCGATAGAGTGACGTTTTTTCCGATTTCCTACCCTAGAAAAGCCTTGATAAGCAAAGAAAATCGCGTCAACAGAGATAGTTATGTCACCTAGCGGCAAGGCATTGCCCGTCTGATTGCCGCTGTGGCAGTCACTTGCCACTTGTTTGCCGCCCCTACCTACTAAGGTAGTCATACGAACATCACCGATCAGCTCTCATAGTCCTTAGCAAGTGCGAGGCCAGGATCGAGCAAAAATGGCATGTTTCCTGCTTATAAACGCGCGCGAGAGGCACACTTCCTAGCTGAATACAAAAAATACAGCTGAAGTGACTAAAGGAATAGTCCGCCGAACCGACATATAACAAAACTAGGAACAGCTTATGGCCACCTCTTCAGTCAGCTCAGCCACTACCAGTGCGGCAACCGCGCCAACCAGCGTGAGTTCGAGCACGACCGCTAACGCCATGACGGCAGAACAGCAGGCGCAAGCGGCTAACAAGGCGAATGCCCAGGCTATCCTTACTTCTCTGAACGCAGGTTCCGGCGTGAATGTCGCCAACCTTGCTCAAAGCCTGGTTGATGCTGAAGGAAATCCGCAAAAAAATCTGATCAACGCCAAGATCACCAAAAACGAGAGCAAGATCAGCGGCCTCTCCGCTGTGATGTTCATGATGTCGGAGCTTAAAACTAAGCTTACTGCGTTAAAAGACCGAGATAGTTTTAACACCGTCAATGCCAGCAATAGCAATACAAGTGCAATGACTATCACCGCCTCGCCAACGGCCAGCGTGGGTTCGCATCAAATACAAGTGAATGCCGTTTCTTCAGCACAAAGTAGCATCAGTACTGGATTCGCCAGCAAAACAAGCTCCCTGAATGGCGGCAGTCCATTCAGCATGACCATTACACAAACCAACAAAGGCGGTATCTCCGCTGGTACTGCTGTTGCAGATAACACTAACAGTGCATCGATTGCCGGGATAAGCTTTGGTACCAAGCCGGCGGTTGATGACTTCAGTAACTTCTTAGTTACGATTGACGGCACAACGACGAATCTCACGCCGAATCCTGCCAACGCGACCCTGGCTGATCTGGCGTCTGATCTACAAGCACAATTACGCGCAAAAGACGGTGGCTCAACAGATTTGACTGTTACGGTATCGAACACCAATCAACTTGATATCACCTCGGCCACCTCCAGCCGTGTAATTAGCTCAGTTTCTCTGACCAGCTCAGCTGCATCGATGGGGACGCCAACCTCAACCAACAGCAGCTTTGCTGTCATCAGCGATGTCAAGTTCGCGAGTAATCCGTCAGTTAATGATTTCAAGAATTTTTCGGTTCAAATCGATGGCAAGTCCTACAGCCTGAGTCCGAAGCCTACGACAGCAACTATGGATGATTTGGCAGCGAACATTCAATCGCAGTTACGCGCACTCGATGGCGGTAGTGATTTAAATGTCTCCGTTACTAATGGAAACCGACTTGAAATAAGCTCTACAAAATCATCACGCACAATTAGTGCACCCCAGCTCTCTAATCAGGCAACTATCAATTTAAATACGGGTGCTAATGGTGGAACCTCCACAGGAACAGCCATTACAGGCGCGGCCTTCGGCACCTCCCCTACCGTGAATGATTTCAGCAATTTTGATATCAACATCGCAGGTAAAGATTGGTCTATTATTCCGCTTCCAACCGCACCCACTTTGACAGCACTGGCTGAGAATATCCAGAGCCAGCTACGCATTGTGGATGGCTCGAACGATATGAGCGTCAGTGTGGCAAGTGACGGTAAGACGCTGCAATTCACCTCATCAACCAATCGCGCTATCACCGGCGCAAAACTAACTCCGAAAACTTACGCTGATACACCCGAAGGAATGGTGTCAGCGATTAATTCGTCTGGCCAGGGTTACAAGGCCCAGTTGGTGAATGACGGTAGTGCCCGCCCCTACAAGATTATGATCACCGGCGAAGCCGGATCAACCGAGAGTTTTTCGTTATCGACGAACAGTACCACCTCGTTGAATTTTTCAAACATCACGAACGCATCCGATGCCAATCTGACTGTAGATGGAGTTAGCTTCACTCGGAGGACGAATACGATCACTGATGTAGTTACAGGTTTGACGTTGGATTTAAAAGCTACGACCACCACACCCGTTAGCTCGATGGTGAGCCGCGATACCAGTGCAATTCAAACCAAACTGTCTGATCTGGTCACCGCCTACAACGACTTTAATAACATTATTACCGAAACGACCAATCCTAAGTCGACGCTGGATACCTATGGCGCGACATTGGTTGGTAACAGCACGGTAAGGATGGTCAAGCAGCAGATGCGGCAATTGATCGTTGGCGATTCCAGCACGGCCAGCGGAGGCATTAAAAATCTGAGTCAGCTCGGTCTGAGCATTGATGAAAAAGGCGTGATGACGTTAGATTCTGCCAAAGCGACTACAGCACTCACTAACAACTACGACGGCGTTGTCAAAGCACTTACTGGTGGCTACAACAACCTCAGTACTTACAGCACCTTACCTGCAGGTATTGCCGGTGACGCCGTAAAAAAACTCACGAGCTTGTTGGCCCCAGATGGCGCACTAACAAATCAAAGTACAGGTGCAACCACTCAAAACGACAAATACAAAACTGATTTAACCAATCTACAAACTCGATTGGATGCCCTACTCGCGCGCTACAACAAACAATTTGCTGCCATGGATAGCCTAGTGGGCAGTATCAATGCCCAGAAGACCAGCCTCAAAGCTACGTTCGACGGCATGATGGCAACTTACACAAAAAATTAATCCCTTAACTAATTAACTAAGCCCGATCAGATAACTGACCGGGCTTTTTTATTTCACTTTACTCTTCCGCTAACAACGTAAACACGACGTTTAAATAGCTTAAATATTAGCAAATAAATAATTTACATCTTAGACCGGCAAAATTTTTCCTCCTTAGGCCTAAAGCTATACGTACTCGCACCGATACCCCAAATGTACAAGTTCGTTTTGTAATGTCGCTTCGTGGAATGCCAACAATATTAGGCAAACCAGAAAGGTGGAAATTATGGAAATTCAATCAAGATCGGCGCCGCAGCCCAGCCCCAAGCCGCAGCCAGCTGCGCCCCAGGGACAAACAGCTGCGCCCGCTGCAACGGGTGTAGCCATGGCTACTGCGCCCATTCCCAAAGCCGAGATCAAAATCAACGTCGAACAGATGAAGAAAAATCTCGACCAAGCGATCGGCCAACTCAACGACAACATGCGTGATGGCGGCCGTAATCTAGCCTTCGCCGTGGATGAAACGCTGGGGCAGCCCATCATTGTTGTTAAAAAAGAGGATACCGGCGAAGTCATTCGTCAGATACCGAATGAGGTCGTCATCAAGGTCGCGCACAACATGGAAAAGCTCAAGGGCTTACTTTTTAATACGCGCGCTTAAAATTTTTGCTAAAGCTTTTTTTTTCAGTACCGATTCATTAAACGTCAAGAAAAGATTCTTGAGTGATTCAGGTAAATCTAATTTAGGAGAACTTCATGTCAGTGATTAACACCAACCTTAAAGCGCTCGTAGCACAAGAATCGATGCGCTCGAGCGATCTCAAATTGAGCGCCGCCATGGAGCGCCTCTCAACTGGAACTAGAATCAACTCTGCCAAAGATGACGCGGCTGGTCTAGCGATTTCGAATCGCATGACTTCGCAAATCCGCGGTATGGCTAAAGCTATCCAAAATACAAATGACGCGATCTCAATGACGCAGACTGCTGAAGGCGCGTACAAAAACGTCAACGATATCCTGGCACGTATGCGTGAACTGTCAGTTCAGTCCGCCACTGGCACTATGAATGACAACGATCGTTCATCGATTCAGCTTGAAGTGTCACAGTTGAAATCGCAGATCGATGACATCGCTACTAAAACCAACCATAACAACATCAAATTGTTGGACGGTTCAGCACAAAAAGTCGTTATCCAAACGGGTACTAACCAAGGTGACACCATCAACCTCGATTTCGCGTCAGCTCGCACTAAAGATATCGGTGTCGGCACACGTGCAACACTGGCATCGGCGGGCGGTCAATATGTTGCTGCAACGTCATTCGACGCTCTGGAAGACAGCGCTATGTATGTTAACGGCGTCGCTATCGGTGCATCGCAGGCTGTTTCTGACAAAGCCTCAACAGTAGCTGCCAGCGCTAGTGCAATTTCTAAAGTTGCTGCGATCAACGCTAAATCTGATTTGAGCGGTGTTTACGCTAAAGTCGACACCAACGTTGTTTCAGGTACAGGCGGCATGACAGCCACAGCCCTGACCGGTACTATCACCATCAATGGTGTGACAACTGATTCGTTCTCGACCAGCGCTGCCAGCACTTCGCTCAGCCGTAAGCAAACTGTTGTCGCGATCAATGCTAAATCCGCTCAAACTGGTGTGACAGCGATTGATACCGAAGACGATACCTTGGGCGTAACCCTGCAAGCAGCCGATGGCCGCAACATCGACATCGCCTTTAACACGCTGACGGCAGCTGCAACAGGTGTGCGCGATACAGGTACCTTTGTAGGTAGCTACAACTTGTACACATTGGATAGCCGCAAGATCGATGTCAGCTTCCAAACTGGCGATCAAAACGTTGAAGCTTTCAGTGGCTTGCGTAACGGTTCCTATGCATCCGATACTGCTTTGTATAACACTTACAAGCGCGCTACTGCTGCAGAAGCCACTGCTCCATCAACCACTACCACTGGTTTGTTGTCGAACAACAGCTTGATCTTGAATGGCGTAGCGATTGGTCAATCACTCTCAACCGACGATAGCGCATCCGACACAACAGCTGCTTCGTCGACTCGTGAAGGCAGTGCCATCGCAATTGCTGCTGCGATCAACCGTAAAACAGATCTGACCGGTGTAACTGCTTCGGCATCACCTAACGTGATTCGTGGCGAAGGCTTTACTGCTGGTACCACTGCAGATATCTATCTGAACGGTGTAACTTTCACAGCGAATGCTGAAACACGTAACGGCTTGATCGATTCGTACAATGCCGTGGCCGACCGCACTGGTGTGGTTGCCAGCGCCTGGGGTGATGGCGTTGAATTGCGTGCTACTGATGGCCGTAACATTTCGATCGGTTCTGTATCGAACGCTAACATCGGCTTGACAGGTATCACCATCGGTTCAGCTGCTGCTTCGGCAAATGCGAAGACGTTCTACTCTCAAGTGACTATGCAGTCGGATAACAAGTTCACCGTAAAATCCGGTAACGAAGGTATCGCTAACTTGGAACTCTTGGGCTTCCGTCAAGGCACTTTCGGTGGTGCTGACAACGGCCTGAAGATTAACCAAGTGGACGTGTCCACAGTATCTGGTGCTAACCAAGCGATCGTGGCTATCGATGCAGCTATCGAAACTATCAGCAAATCCCAAGCTAATTCGGGTGCGTTGAACAATCGTATGGACTACATCGTAAGTAACTTGTCTGAAGCTAGCCAAAACATGTCTGCTTCACGCAGCCGTATCTTGGATACAGACTACGCAACAGAGACCAGCTCGTTGGCGAAACAGCAGATCATTTCGCAAGCAGCTACAGCGATGTTGGCGCAAGCGAACCAGCAACCACAGTCGGTGCTGTCGCTGTTGAAGTAATCGCTACTTAAGCGGAACGATACGGGGGTGGAAACACCCCCGTATTTTTTTGTCTGTTGAATTGGTTATGAATGAATGAAACAGCTAGATAAGCCCTGCTGATCTTAGTCCTGCCGATCTTAGTCCTGCTTATGTTGTGACGCGTTAGCTATTGAATGAAGCGCCTAGCCATGATGGCCTCACCGGCATCTCTGCACTAATCCACCTGCACTCTACCCGCATCTGCTCTGAGCAGAACTTCTCCAGGTCGGCAACACGCTCAGTTGACTACCAAGAAGTTTACTTGATTGGGAAGCCCATCGTATCAGCCGCAACTCATGTCAGTCGCTGTAATGCCCTAGCATGTATTACCCCGCCGTAGCCTACGTAGGGATGAAATAAATGGTCATGGAGAGTGCAAAAAAAGGCGTAAAAAAAGGCGGCCACGAAGGCCGCCAAAGATCGCTGCTATACCCCCTGGCTGGGAATTACTTGATGTAGTCAAACAAATTCAATTGAGATACTTTTGCAAAACTACTTTGCGCCGCCTGCAAAGCCAGCATGTCTTTGTTCATATCCGCGATAGCTTTCGTGTAATCGGTGTCTTCCACTTGCGAGAGTGTCGATTTCATACGCAACACGTTCTCATTAGCTAATGATGCCTGATTGTCTATCTTGTTCGTTGCTGCACCAATGCTAGCCAAGCTATCGGACAAGCCTTGTTGCATGGTCCCTATCTCGCCTACAGCGCGCTTAATTGAACCTGCATCATTCGATTGCAGTGCAGCCGACAAATCATCAATCACCTGAAAAAATCCAACTGCAACTTTCTTGTTAGAGGCATCTACTCGAACAATTTTATCGAATGGATTAGTACCTGATCGGTTGATATCAACAGCGCTTTGATCACCGACTCCCGTGGAACTCACCGTCTGATCACCCTGATAAACCAACTTACCATTGTCATCCGTTGCAAACGCCTGCTTACCAACCCTACTACCTGAAAAAATGAAGTTTCCATTCACATCTTGCGTATTTGCTAGGGAAAGTAACTGGTCACGCAGCTGCTTGACTTCAAGATCCATCGATTTACGATCTGCCGCGGAATAAGTGTCATTGGCCGCTTGAACAGTCAACTCTTTTAATCGTGTCAAAACATCAGTCGCATTGCTCGCCGCTGTCTCTTGCTGGGATAGCTTATCTTTTACAGAGTTAATGGTAGCCACATACGAATTTTGACGATCGATCGCTGACTTAAGACGAGTAATGGTTGCCGCCTGATCAGGAGCATCACTAGGATTATTAATTTGCTTACTAGTCGAGAGTTGTGTTTGAGTTTTGGAAATACGATCTTGGGTAATACCCATTTGCGAAATCGCACGATCAAACATCAAATTGGTAGACACTTGCATAATTAGGTTCCTTCACTCTTAATTGCTAGAATCATCGTATCTGAATAATGGAATCAAATAAAGTATTAGCGGTCTGCATTGCTTTTGCTGATGCCTGATAGGCTTGCTGAAATCTAATTAGGTCAGCCGCCTCGCTATCCAGCGACACTCCTGAGACTTTATCGCGTGCTTCTACCGCATGATCATTCACCACCTTGAGAGCTGTCTGGGCTATGGTTGCCTGGTTAGAAAAATTCCCTGCCTTACCCACAGTCTCAGAATAACTTTCTGCAATGGTGCTGCCATTCGGACCACCTACGACTTTTTTATCTTTAAGCGAGATCATGTCTAGCATGACCTGGTTATTACCTTTGCCGTCTTGATCACCATCGAGACGGAAGGTATCGCCGGACATAGGGGGCTTATTCAAGGTAAATTTAAGTCCTTGATATTCAATCCCCTGCTTAGGATCGTAATCACGTTCAGCAAGTACCGTTGAAATATTATTTGCTGGATTAGTCCACGTAATTTGATAGTGATTATCTGAAGTAAAGGTCACATCAAAATTTTGTGAACGCAAAGTTGAAATTCGATCTGAATTCAGCGATGCAGGATCCTTCATCGTCGCATCAAACTTACCGGCGACGGTACCACTACCCTCGCCTGTCACGAAGACCAATAAATCTTCCGGCGCCGCGCCGTCAATATAGGCACTAGTACGAAGACCCAGCTTAGCTAATTCAGCAGGATTACCTGTCTGGCCAAAACCTACGCGTATCGCATCTTTACTATCAAGACTTAATGAACCACGGTAAGGGCCATTGCCTATGCCGAAGACATTACTTCCAAAGAGTGAACCTACTTTGATATCTGAGCCGCTTTGGTTGGATAAAGTAATCGCACCATTGGTACCTAATTCGGCCTTGACCTTTGAATAGGTACCGTCTGTGACGCCCAGTGCATTAGTATTTGTGTAAGCACCGTCTTTTACACCGAGAGCATTAGTACTCGATGTAGGACCAATCTTAATACTGACACCCGTATTATTTTTTAGAACGATGTCATTCAAATTTTGAGTGATGCTCACCCCAGTCTCAACCGTATGCGCGTTGATCGCTTTGATAAGATCTGAGTTAGATGCGAAGCTACCGTCAGCATTGCTGCCGGTGATATGAACGCCATTAATATCTAAAGGCTGCGTTAAATTTAGACGAGACTCTGTTGTGGTGACTACACCTACGGAAGGACCAACAACAATATCGCCGCCAATTTGATGCTTGAGAGTGATATCCGATACATTTTGGGTTGCCATCACGCCAGTTTCGCTAGTGTGGGCATTGATCGCATTCACCAAATCGGCATCGGATGAAAAAGTGCCATCAGAATTACTACCGGTAATATGAACGCCATTTATATCCAGTGCGCGAGTCAAATCTAATTTTGAAGTCGTGGTATTAACATTGCCGGTCTCGGCTAAGTTAATAGCAGTGACCAAATCTGAGGCATTCACATAGCTTCCGCCAATGCCGGTGCCCGCAATATTCACACCGTTTAATGAGAGATTGCCTGTAGAAAGATTCGCTTTGTATTGATCTTTAGGCACCACAATTTTTGTCGTTGCGCTCGCAACTACAGGCGGATCAAACGTGCTTCCAACTCCATTGATCCAAGCTGTCATATCTGACGCTTGCAATGTGCGGCCCAAATCCAAAGGACCGAGAGTTTTGCCATTAATCGTAATCGCACCACCTAGAATGCCGTCAACATTTGATGGTATCTGTGCACCATCTATCGTTGCAGAGGTATATTCCGTTGGTTTAATTGCGGTGAAATAATTACCGATTGGTTTGCCGAGTACAGCCATATCACCCAGTTTGCCTTTCGGGCCATAACCAATCGTGACTGTGCCAGCTTGAGAAAAATTCAGCGTTCCTTTGTAAGTTTGTTCATTGGTGATCTTTCCATCATTTCCTACATCTCCAACAAAAATATCTCGACCACCGTAACCAGTCGCGTTATTGAGCACCAGTTTTCCATCTTTTACTGATGCATCAACATTTGCGTCGCTACCAATTGAATTGTTTATGTAGCTTGCAAGACCCTCCATGGTGGTACGTGCAGGATCGGAGGGCACGGCAATGCCATTGATATACATTCCCAATGTAGGATCAACGACATTCGTCGTTACTGTCGTCATTGCATTGATCGCGACTGTAGGATCCATTCCAACACCCGCCCGATTCAACCAATTGGCAACGTCGCTTGCTTGTATAGTGCGTGATGGTGCTGTTGCCAACAATTGCGGAAGCACCTTGCCATTGAGTGTCAATGTATCAGCTGGAATCGAAGCGGCCTGATCATCGATGGCATGACCAAAGCTCTCCACCCACGTGTGCACTGATGGAAGCACATTATGCTCAGGCGTAAATTGAGTCTCCTGACCATAGTGTTCTATTGGCTTAGCTTGCAAACCATAGAAGACAGACATCTGTTTATAGCCAGTATCTCCAGATTGATTCAGATATTGAGTTGAATAAGTCGATCCTGCATAAAATCCGTTTTGTTGTGTAACCAATAGTTGTGCTGCAGTCGCATCTGTTAACGGCGCCCCTACCAGTTGACGGCCATCACGCGTAAATATCTGCAACTGCTGATCGCTGGTGGCGCCATCAAGATACAAATTCCAGTTATTGCTTCCCAGAGGTATTTGACCCAACAGCTTGCCTTGAGGTGCATTCACTCCAGAGCTAGGATCGGCATTATTTTTGATTACCGATGCAATCGAGGGCACTTTAGCTGGATCAGGATAGCTAGCAGAATAGGTCAACGTAGCATTTGTAGTTGACAGATTTTTATCGCTTTCGATGACACGAAATAAAGCAGCTGCCGCCACCTTAGCTGGATCATCGATAGCTAGATTAATACCTGCTGCCGCCCTATCCAAGGAAATCACCTGGCCTGATATTGGGTCAGTTTTGGTTACTGGGTCAATCTTAAAAAGATTGGTACCAACGTTACCACTTAAATCAATGCCATTAGCATGAATCGTATTCACCTGATCCACAACAGTTTTAGCCAAGTGATCTAGCTGAGCCATCGTTGGCTGGAGCATTTGTTCACGGAACGTGAGTAGGCCTCCTAATTGGCCATTGCCAATTCCAGGAATAGCCTCTTTTTTCCCATAAGGATCTAGCACCATGGCGACTCGACCCAAATCCTGTTCATCAAACTTCGCCTCTAACTCATAGGATTTTTGCCCATCAACGACAACACCGTTCTGAGCATTATTC
>CANGJE010000022.1 GCA_947454305.1 Oxalobacteraceae bacterium | reverse complement strand
TAAGTTTTCAGCAAGGATTGCGTATCGCGTATGTGGCGCAGGAGCCTGAATTTAATCCTCAGGCCAGTGTATTTGATACCGTTGCAGCGGGCGTTTCGAATGCGCTGGAATTGATTGCTCAATACGAGCAACTAACCTCCCAGCTGGGAACAGATGATGATTCCGCTCTTTTAGAGAAAATGCAGCACTTGCAATCGAGTATTGATGTGGTGGATGGCTGGAATTTAGAGAATCGCGTTCAGACCACACTGCAAAAATTAAATTTAGATCGTGCGCGTCTGGTGGGCACTCTTTCGGGCGGGATGAAAAAGAGAGTCGCTTTGGCACGTGCATTAGTGAGTGCGCCCGATGTACTTTTACTGGATGAGCCAACCAACCATTTAGATTTTTCTTCGATTGCCTGGCTAGAGGATTTGCTTCAAGATTTTCGCGGGAGTCTTTTATTTATTACGCATGACCGACGCTTTCTCGACAATGTAGCAACGCGTATTGTTGAACTCGATCGTGGTCGCTTGCAATCCTATCCTGGAAATTTCACGGCTTATCAAACGCGAAAAATTGAACAACAGGCTATCGAGGATATAGAAAGCGCAAAATTTGACAAAGTCCTTGCGCAAGAAGAAGTGTGGATACGCAAAGGCGTCGAGGCAAGGCGTACTCGAAACGAGGGTCGTGTTCGACGTTTGGAAGCGCTGCGTTTGGAACGTTCACGACGTCGCGATCAACAAGGCCAAGTAAAGCTTGAGCTGGCAGCTGGCGAGCGTTCAGGAAAAATTGTCGCGGAGTTGATCGATGTTGATAAATCCTATGACAACCGATTCATCGTTAAACACTTCAACGCCATCATTCAACGCGGCGACAAGATAGGTTTGATTGGTGTGAATGGTGCAGGAAAGACCACGTTACTGCGTTTGATACTGGGTGAAGAAACACCGGATTCGGGTACGGTACGACAAGGCTCCCGTTTGCAGGTGGCCTATTTTGATCAGATGCGTGAGCAATTAAATGATGAGACTAGTTTGGTGGAAACTATTTCACCAGGCAGTGACTGGGTAGAAATCAACGGTCAGCGCAAGCATGTCATGACGTATTTGGGCGATTTCCTTTTTGCGCCTGAACGTGCACGTTCACCGGTAAGAACGTTGTCTGGTGGAGAAAGAAATCGTTTATTGTTGGCGCGTTTATTTGCTAAGCCTGCGAATGTTTTAGTTTTGGATGAGCCGACAAATGATCTGGATATTGATACGCTAGAGTTACTCGAGCAATTGCTCGAAGAATATGATGGAACCGTTTTTCTTGTCAGTCACGATCGAACCTTCCTCGACAATGTAGTAACGCAGGTGGTCGTTGCCGAAGGTGAGGGTATTTGGAAAGAGTATGTCGGTGGTTATGCTGATTGGGAACGCGTAAGTCGCACTTCGCAAAGTACATCCACTAAAGAAGCCGCTAAAACGGCAGTCAAGACTAAAGAGCTTGCTGCTGAACCGACAGCCAAAGCAAAAAAACTGAGCTTCAAAGAGCAGCGTGAACTTGAGCAATTACCGCAGCAGATAGCAGCGCTGGAGTCAGAGCAAGCGACTATTTCTGAGCGCCTGGCTGATCCTAACCTGTACGCAAAAGAACCTGCCGAGGCGCAGAAGCTAAGTGAGCGTTTTGCTGAAATCGATCAATTACTGATGAATAGTTTAGAGCGCTGGGAAATTATTGAGGCTAAAACTAAAAGTTGATGTTGTTACGATTAGTTTAGCTTGCGTGTGGCTTCACGCAAATGCGCTACTTGTTTACGCAGTAAGGTGGCATCCGAAGCGTGTGGGCACTCTGCTAAATACGCTTCGATATCATTTAAAGCCGCTTTAGGGCAATCTAGATTTGCAAAGGCGACACCACGATCACGACGCTCAGTAATTTCATCCGGTAGCAAAATCACTAATCGCTGTTGAACATTTAAAAATTGCTGCCAATGAGGATGTTCAGTAAATAAAGCTTTGAGGTTACGCAGCATGCGCACCAGTATCGTTCGTGAGCTCGCATCATTGAGATAGCTTGCAAGCGAAGGTTCATTTGCATGGCGGCCTTGGGCGAAATAAGGTTCTAGCCTCTCTTCTAGCTCTTCGCGTGAAAGGCTGTTGCCGTTCACAGGGTCAAGAATGATGTCGCCGCTGCTGACTGAGAGTTTCATCAGAAAGTGGCCGGGAAAAGAAATCCCCCTCACGTTTAACCCTATCTGACTGGCTAGCTCCATGTAAATGACGGCGAGCGAGATCGGTATGCCACGTCGGCTAGCAAGTACTTTATGCAGGTAGCTGTTATGCGGGTTGTAGTAGTCGTTTAGATTGCCACCAAATCCCAGCTCTTGATAGAAAAAATTATTCAATAATCGTAACTTGGGTATTTGCGCGATATCTTCTGGAAGACGACGCTTTAAGCGGACCGCGAGTTTGTCCATCTCCAGTTGCGATTGATTGAGATCGATCGTGGGATCATCATCTTGCGCAATGCTGAGTGCTGCTTCAAACAAAGGAATTTCATTCTCTTCTTGTACTAAAGAAGAAAAATAATCCAGCGGTTTAAGTTGCGAGTCGTAATCGGCCATGAATGGAGTGCTTCACGCTGATTCGCGTTTGAAATCTGTAAGACGTAAACCCATCGCAAGTAGTGCTATGAAATAGCTCAGTGCGCAGATGATCATGATTAGAAAAAGTAATCCGATACGAGTCCACGGTGCTGAATGCAGGGCAATCCAATCAAATTGCGATCCCATCCATAAGCCGACTCCGGCGAGAATAAATAAAGCGCCAATGATTTGAATAATAAAAAGAGGCCAGCCTGATTCTGGCTTATAAATTTTATTTTTTCTAAGCATGACAAACAGAAAAAATGCGTTGAGTGTCGCGCCCAATCCAATGGATAAAGCTAGTCCTGCATGCGCTATCCAAGGTACAAAAACTAAATTCATTAGCTGAGTTGCTATCAGCACACCCACGCCAATTTTTACGGGTGTACTGATATCTTGTTTTGCATAAAAACCGGGAGCTAAAATTTTCACTAAGATCAGTCCCATCAGCCCCACACCATAAGCGACCAGTGCTTGTGCTGTCATGTCGACCGATAAGGCATCAAAACGTCCGTAATGAAATAGGGTGGTGGTAATCGGTACTGATAAAACCATCAATGCGATTGCAGCAGGCATAGCCAGCAGAAAGGTTAATCGCAGACCCCAATCGAGCAAGGAAGAGTATTCGCGTTGATCGCCACTAGCATTAGCTTGCGATAGGCTCGGTAAAAGAATCGTACCGAGGGCGACACCTAATAAGCCCGTGGGTAATTCCATTAATCGATCTGCATACGATAGCCATGACACGCTTCCATCAGTGAGATGTGATGCGATGTTGGTATTAATAATCAGGCTAATCTGCGCTGCCGACACCGCAAAGGTCGCGGGTAGCATTTGTTTGAGTACGCGGCGAACACCTTCGTCGGAAAGTATCTCAAACGGATTCAAACTAATACGAGGCAGCATGCCGATTTTGCGCAGCGCTGGGAGTTGCAGTCCCAGTTGCAGTACGCCTCCGATGATCACGGCAATAGCGAGAGCGAAAACTGGCTGCGACAATCGGGGTGCAATTAAGAGTGAGCAGAAAATGAATGAGAGATTGAGTAAAACTGGCGTGAATGCGGGTACTCGAAATTCTCGCCATGTGTTGAGTATGCCGCCGGCTAAAGCGACGAGTGACATAAACAAAATATAGGGAAACATAATTCGCGTCATCGATACCGAAAGCGACATCGCTAGCGGGTCTGTCGCAAAGCCACTAGCCATCAGAAGCACAATGGCCGGCGAGGCAATCACGCCGAGGATAGAGGTGGCCAACAAGACCCAAAACATGACGGTAGCAACATGGTCAGCCAATATGCGAGTCGCGCGCGGGCCGCGCTGACTTTTGTACTCGGCGAGTATGGGAACAAACGCTTGCGAGAACGCCCCTTCGGCAAATAAGCGTCTAAGTAGATTGGGAATACGGAAGGCGACAAAAAAGGCATCGGTATAGACCGACGCGCCGAAAGTTCGGGCGATCAGGAACTCGCGGACCAGTCCGGTGATGCGGGAGAGCATCGTCATGCCAGATACGGTGGCGAGCGTTTTGTGCAAATTCATGGGAGCCGATTATAGCGGTAGGCTTTTTGCGGCAGGTCGGCCGGATAGGCTGGTTTCTGGAGGCTTAACAAAGCAGCATCAATCTTGCGGTCTGAAATCGTTCGTTCATTCTTAAAAAGAAAATATTTCAGCGCTTATCTTTGCTCTTTGCTTGTCCTAAGCCCATTGTCAGCCTTGCCAGAAGTTTGCCCAGGTCATTAAAACCCGCTATAATCTTCGTTTTTCGAAATTCCGCTCGGAGCAGTGCTCCCGGCTATATATCAGGAACAAATCATGGCAAATACCGCACAAGCGCGTAAGCGCGCTAGGCAAGCTGTCAAGCTGAATGCGCATAATTCCAGTCAGCGCTCGACGCTTCGCACCGCGATCAAAGCCGTTCGTAAAGCTATTGAGTCTGGCGACAAAGCGTCCGCTGCTCAGGTTTTTCAGGCATCTGTATCTGTAATCGATCGTATCGCTGACAAAAGAATCATTCACAAAAACAAAGCAGCTCGTCACAAGAGCCGTCTTTCTGCCGCAATCAAAGCCTTGGCTTAATTTTGCGGCCTGGTTTATCCAGGTGAAGCAGTAAACGTATTTAAAACCCGTTAGGTTCAATGCCTGACGGGTTTTTTACTTTGGTAGACCGCCAACCTTAGTGCCGGGTTTTAGGTTCTTTTGTTTGAACCATCCCTGATTCATTTCCAGAGCATATCGTGCTGGTTTTTTTGTGCAGTGAGCATCTTGAGTCTGCGGTTGCATATCTTCGATGTTGATAATGGTGTCAGCCTCGTCAATAAAGGCAACTGAAAGCGGCAGTGGTGTATTTTTCATCCACATACAGACCATTCGGCTTTCGGGAAAACGAAAAACCATACCTTCATTCGCCCCCATTTTTTCGCGGTACATCAGCCCTTGCGCGCGTTCTTCTTCTCGTAGCGCGACTTCCGCTTGTACCAGATGTATACCGAGGTTGAGCGTGGTGACAGGAAACCGTTGTTGGGCATACGCTTGAAAGCCGATAACCAGCTGCGCACATAGCGCAGCAAACAGAATTTTTTTCATTATTGGTGATGTGAGTTGCTGAGCTAATGCGTAAACAGGCGTCTGGTTAATCAAGTTTAATTGCATGTGACTTATGAAGCTTGATTTTTTTATTTTGGAATTGTAACTGCGTAGCTACCTAACTGAGTAAAGTCATCAATCCGAAATGCGGCACCGTCATTTCCATTCTTCCTCGTTGATGACTCGCCACTCACCGGGCCACAGAGGATGGCTGGCGAGAGAGAAGGGGCCAATCGAACTTCGAATGAGTCTGAGTGTGGGTAAGCCAACGGCTGCGGTCATTCGTCGTACCTGACGATTTTTACCTTCAGCCAGCGTGATCGCTAACCATGCCACGGGAATATTTTTGCGTTCACGCACAGGTGGGTCGCGTTGCCATAACCAATTGGGTGATTCGATGGTGACAGCCTTACTGCCGCGGGTTGTGAAGTCGCCCAAATTAATCGGCTGTCTAAGCGCTTGAAGTTGGCTTTCAATCGGCGTGCCTTCTACTTGGACCAGATAGGTTTTTTCCTTGCCGTAGTCGGGGTGACTGATCTCTTGTTGTAGCTGGCCGTTATCCGTTAACAGCATCAAGCCCTCGCTGTCCGCATCCAGTCGTCCAGCCGGGTATACATTCGGCAAATCAATGTACGAAGCGAGTGTTTTGCGGGTTTCATGAGCCGAGAATTGGCTCATGACGCCATAAGGTTTATTGAATAAAATCAATGACATGAGTAATTTTTCGGGCAGTGTGGGCTCTGTCTGATAGAGCGCGAAACCTAAGTAAATTGAGTTTATCCGGCGTATCGTGTCACACTTGTTTGTATAGCGAACTGCGAAATTCTAGTGCATAATGTGAAAAGTAGTCTTATGTCTTATATAAGACATGTCAACAGAAGTGCGAAGAATTCAATTAAAGTGCTTTGCCGTTCACAAGACGCAAAATACAATTTCTTTATCCGCCAAAATCTTCGGAGATAACGATGTATCAACATATTAAAGTGCCCGCCGAGGGTAAGAAAATTACGGTCAGAGCTGACTATTCCCTCGATGTGCCTGACAACCCGGTTATTCCGTACATTGAGGGTGATGGCACGGGCGTTGATATTAGTCCCGTGATGATTAAGGTCATTGATGCAGCAGTTGCCAAGGCCTATGGCGGTAAACGCAAAATCAGCTGGATGGAAATTTATGCTGGTGAAAAATCGACCATGGTTTACGGTCCTGATGTGTGGTTGCCAGAAGAAACACTGAAAGTCTTGAAGGACTATGTCGTATCGATCAAAGGTCCTCTGACTACGCCAGTGGGCGGTGGTATCCGTTCATTGAACGTTGCTTTGCGCCAGGAATTGGATCTGTATGTTTGTCTGCGTCCGGTTCGATACTTCAAGGGCGTACCTTCACCACTGCGTGAACCTGAAAAAACAGACATGGTGATCTTCCGTGAGAATTCAGAAGATATCTACGCCGGCATCGAGTGGCAAGAAGGTACGGATGGCGCGAAAAAAGTGATCGATTTCCTGATCAAGGAAATGGGTGTGAAGAAGATTCGCTTCCCACAAACATCGGGAATTGGCGTTAAGCCTGTGTCACGCGAAGGTACCGAGCGTCTGGTTCGCAAAGCTATTCAATATACGATTGATAACGACAAGCCTTCGCTGACGATCGTTCACAAGGGCAACATCATGAAGTACACCGAAGGCGGCTTCCGTGATTGGGCGTATGCACTGGCACAGAAAGAATTTGGCGCTACTCTGATCGACGGTGGCCCTTGGTGCACATTTAAGAATCCTAAAACAGGCAAAGACATCATCGTCAAAGATTCGATTGCAGATGCGTTCTTGCAGCAGATCTTATTGCGTCCAAACGAGTACAGCGTTATCGCCACATTGAACTTAAATGGTGATTACATATCAGATGCTCTGGCGGCACAGGTTGGCGGTATTGGTATTGCGCCTGGCGCGAATTTGTCCGATTCGGTCGCGATGTTTGAGGCGACTCACGGCACAGCGCCTAAATATGCCGGTAAGGACTACGTTAACCCAGGTTCGCTGATTCTCTCGGCCGAGATGATGTTGCGCCACATGGGCTGGTTTGAGGCGGCTGATCTGGTAATAAGTTCGATGGAGAAATCCATCACCTCCAGAAAAGTCACTTATGACTTTGCCCGTTTGATGGAAGGCGCGACCCAGATGTCTTGCTCAGGGTTTGGCGACGTAATGATTTCAAATATGTAATGACTGGGTAGAGATTATTCTCGCTCAATGATCTGGAAAACTTATTTCTGTAAAGTCTCAGATCATTGCAGCGAGATGGGCCTGCGCCAGAAAATAAAAACCCCCGGTTTTGCCAGGGGTTTTTGAGAGGGTCCTAATGGGTAATCAGGCGTTTTGAATGTTAGAAGCTTGCTTGCCTTTGGGGCCTTGCGTTACCTCGAACGATACTTTTTGCCCTTCTTTGAGGGTTTTGAAGCCATTCATCTGAATCGCGGAAAAGTGCGCGAACAGATCTTCGCCACCATCATCCGGAGTGATAAAACCGAAGCCTTTGGCGTCGTTAAACCACTTTACAGTACCAGTTGCCATAAAAAGCGTCTTTCTTTAAGAACGAATCACACGAGCCCTAAAAGCAAGAAGCCTCGCGTAACGCTGCCCCCTCTTATTATTGCTCCTCCTATATCAATTAGTGCCAACCCGCACGTTTATTGATCTTTTGCATTGTTCGCGTAAAAAATCTAAAAGTCAAGTTAATTGCCAAAAGAACCAGACTTGCCGGAACTTATTGAGAATCCAGGATTGGCGGGCCTTTTCCAGCTAGCGCCCTGCGCATAGCGAGGAAAGCGCGTAATATCGATGAAAGAGTAAGGATATGACTGGTTTAACCTGTTACGCAGGTAGATGAAAGCATTAGAATAGAAGCATGGCAACTAACGAAGAGAATGACAATGGCACGGCTCTGATTACCAAGGAGCAAAAGGAAGCGGTTAAGCCGCCTCCCATGTATCAGGTGCTGTTGCTAAATGATGACTACACCCCGATGGAATTCGTGGTCGCTATCATTCAAGAATATTTCAACAAAGACCGTGAGAACGCTACACAAATTATGTTGAAAGTGCATCGTGATGGTAAAGGATTGTGCGGGGTTTATCCCAAGGATATAGCCAGTACAAAAGTAGAGCTTGTTTTAACCCACGCCCGAAAGGCTGGGCACCCGCTGCAGTGTGTGATGGAGGAAGCATGATCGCCCAGGAACTTGAAGTTAGTTTGCACATGGCCTTTGTTGAGGCTCGACAAGCACGACATGAATTTATTACTGTCGAGCACCTTTTGCTTGCGCTACTAGACAATCCCTCAGCAGCAGAGGTTTTACGTGCGTGTGCGGTGAATGTTGATGACCTCCGTAAAACTCTCACCAACTTTATTACAGACAATACACCGACGGTCCCCGGTACGAGCGAAGTTGATACTCAACCGACCTTAGGTTTTCAACGTGTCATTCAACGTGCCATCATGCACGTACAGTCGGCTTCGAATGGTAAGAAAGAAGTCACAGGCGCCAACGTGTTGGTGGCTATCTTTGGTGAAAAAGATTCGCATGCTGTTTACTACCTGCATCAGCAGGGAGTAACGCGACTCGACGTGGTTAATTTCATTTCGCATGGTGTGCGTAAGGATCAACAATCCGAATCGCAAAAAGCGCCTGAAGGTGTGGAAGAAAGCAATTCCGAAGGTCAGCAAAAAGAAAGTGCGCTCGACCAATTTACTCAGAATCTCAACAAGCTTGCAGCTGAAGGAAAGATCGATCCATTGATTGGTCGTGAAGCCGAAGTCGAGCGAGTGATTCAAACCTTGTGCCGTCGCCGTAAAAATAATCCATTGTTGGTGGGTGAGGCAGGTGTTGGTAAAACCGCGATTGCTGAAGGCCTTGCATGGCGCGTTACTCAAGGTGATGTGCCTGAGATTTTGCAAAACGCCGTTGTGTACTCGCTAGACATGGGCGCCTTGTTGGCCGGTACTAAATATCGCGGTGATTTCGAGCAGCGCTTGAAAGCGGTACTGAAACAAATGAAAAACAATCCTAATGGGATTTTGTTTATCGATGAGATTCATACCATCATTGGTGCAGGTTCTGCTTCGGGCGGTACGTTAGATGCATCCAATCTTTTGAAGCCGGCGCTCTCTAGTGGTCAGCTCAAATGTATCGGCGCTACTACCTTCACTGAATTCCGTGGTGTATTTGAAAAAGACCATGCGCTGTCACGTCGTTTCCAGAAAATCGATGTGAATGAGCCGACGGTTGAGCAAACCATTCAGATTTTGCGTGGATTGAAATCACGCTTCGAAGAACATCATGGCGTGAAGTACTCCGCTTCGGCGCTGACCTCAGCGGCTGAATTGGCTGCGCGCTTTATCAACGACCGTCATTTACCTGATAAGGCGATTGATGTCATCGACGAAGCTGGTGCAGCTCAGCGCATTCTTCCAAAATCGAAACAGAAAAAAACCATTGGCAAGCCAGAGATCGAGGACATCATTTCCAAGATCGCTCGCGTGCCAGCAGCATCGGTCAATCAAGATGATCGCACCAAGTTGCAGACGATCGATCGCGATCTGAAGAATGTGGTGTTTGGTCAGGATCCGGCGATTGAAGCGTTGGCTGCCGCTATTAAAATGGCGCGCGCTGGTTTGGGTAAAACTGATAAGCCGATTGGTTCGTTCTTATTCTCTGGTCCTACAGGCGTAGGAAAAACTGAGGTCGCCAAACAACTTGCCTTTATCTTAGGTATTGAGTTGATTCGTTTTGACATGTCCGAATACATGGAGCGTCATGCCGTCAGTCGTTTGATTGGTGCGCCACCGGGTTATGTAGGATTTGATCAAGGTGGTTTGTTGACTGAGGCCGTCACCAAAAAACCGCATTCTGTGTTGCTGCTTGATGAGATAGAAAAAGCGCATCCGGATGTGTTCAACATTCTGCTGCAAGTGATGGATCACGGAACACTTACGGATAACAATGGTCGTAAAGCTGACTTCCGTAACGTGATCATCATCATGACCACCAATGCCGGAGCTGAAAGTCTGCAGAAGCGAACCATGGGCTTTACAGAGTCTAAGCAAGCAGGCGATGAAATGATTGATATCAAGCGTATGTTTACGCCTGAATTCCGTAATCGTTTGGATGCGATCATCAGCTTCAAGGCGCTGGATGAAGAAATTATCTTGCGTGTGGTGGATAAATTTCTCATGCAACTGGAAGAGCAACTGCACGAGAAAAAAGTCGATGCCGTATTCAGCGAATCATTGCGTCAATTCCTTGGCAAGAAAGGATTTGATCCATTGATGGGAGCTCGTCCAATGTCACGTCTGATTCAAGACATGATCCGCAAAGCGCTGGCTGATGAACTCTTGTTCGGCAAACTGGTGTCAGGTGGACGTGTGACTGTTGATCTGGATGATAAAGATAACGTCAAACTGGATTTTGCCGAGAGCGATACACCACCGCCTGCAGCGCCACAAGAAACAGTAGAAGTTGAATGATGATCTAATCGTTGTCTGGATTTGAAATTCATAAAAAACCCTGAGCTTGCTCAGGGTTTTTTGTTTTCACCGCTGCGAATTGATCAGATGATCTTTGGATTAGCGCATTAAGGAACCAGTGCTTTTTTCGCTGACTGTTTTTGTCGAATCTCTTTGATAGTTGCTTGGATTACGCTTTGTCTGCCCTCAGTCCAAGGGTGTAGCGTTGGGTAGGTGAGCGCTTGCGATGCATTGGGAGTTTGCGCTAGCTTCTGCATCACGTGGGTAAAGTTAGCGATGTCGTAACCAGCACGAGCCAACATAAAAAGAGCCAGTCGATCCGCTTCCTGATCCATTTTTTCGGGGGTGATCTTGATTCCATTGCTACTGTTTGCAGCTATTTGATCAGGTTTAAACAACAACAAATTATCGATAACCATTGATAGCGTCGCCATTTGTTGTAGCTGTTTAGCATGCTGCAAAACATTGTGCGCTATTTCGCGCGCGATAATGATTGCCACATCTTCATCGGTAGATAGCCAATCGAGTAAGCCCCGCGTGAGTAATATTCGGCGTCCATCGGCATACGCATTCACGAGTTGAGTATTACCTACATCAATAGCAAATGCGCAGGCAAGTGTGAGCGGTACGTTAACCGTTATCGGTTGATTCTGTCGTATGACAGTAATATTTAGCTCACTCAGATTTTTAAGGATGGGTGACAGCATGCGGGCTGTCTCGGGCTCAGCTTGCGGGCCGGTAGGGATAGTGAGGTCTTGAATCGTTTGCAGGATGTCACCGCGTTTAAGGCCTGCGCGCATCGCACCACTGCCATCGAGTATCTGCATGACTTGCAACCGCTCATCGAGCCCCAGACTCTGACGAGCGGCAGCTGTCAGCTCAGGTGGATAAGAGTATTGATTTTTAGCGGTAAATCCAAGCAGTGGTCGAGCTTGCGTTCGACAAAGCACTGCATTCTTAATAATCAGTGGTGCGGCGATACGGTAGATACGTTCTTGTCTCAGCAATAGACCATCAAGCAAAGGGTCGCGTACCGCGGCAGAGGACGTGCTAGTAGTTTTGTTCCCAGTGTTTTGAGATGCCGATGGTGCAGTGGTTGTTGAGCGAGAAGTCGATGTGTTGGAATTCAAAGGAATCTGACTACACGCACCGAGTAATGCGAATAGAAGCAGCGGCGATACAACGTAGCGACTAAGTCGGAGATGCTGACGGCATGAAATTGCAAAACTTGCCAGCGGCACGACAACCTCCCGTTATTTTTTTCCTGTACTTCCAAAGCCACCTACACCACGGTCGCTCTCTTCGAATGAATCAACCACTCTAAATCCAACCTGCAGCACCGGCACAATCA
Source organism: Oxalobacteraceae bacterium (assembly GCA_947454305.1). Lineage (GTDB taxonomy): Bacteria > Pseudomonadota > Gammaproteobacteria > Burkholderiales > Burkholderiaceae_D > Pernthalerella. The sequence goes on along the minus strand of CANGJE010000022.1, from coordinate 23,121 downwards.
CCAGTTGCGCCAATCGCTCCAAGGGATTTAAGACGAATGCTGTAGCGCCACGATTCCACGTCGAAACCATCAACTCACCTTGATAATCTGAATCGATCAGTCCCACCAAATTACCCAATACGATACCGTGTTTATGACCCAGTCCGCTACGTGGAAGAATCATCGCGGCATAAGCCGGATCGGCAATATGAATAGCCAAGCCGGTTGGAATTAAATGTGTGCTACCAGGTTCAATAGTGAGTGGTGCTTCAATACATGCGCGCAGATCAAGGCCTGCGCTACCCGCGGTTGCGTAGTTAGGCAGTTGTTCGCGCATACGCGCATCGATAATTTTTAGGTCAATGGTTTTCATGATGTGGCATTTACAGACGATGGGCAATTTCTTCTATCAGTTTGCTAGCAAGGATTTCCTTACTGGCGCGTGCGAGGTTCTTGTGACCCTGAGCATCAAACAAAACGAGTTCGTTATCGTCTTTGCCAAAGGTCTGATGACCAATATTTCCGACTAACAGAGGGATGCGTTTTTTTTCACGCTTGGCGGCACCATGCTCGAGAAGATTCTCCGACTCCGCGGCGAATCCAACGCAATAAGGCGGTGATGCCATTGCAGCGACTTCAGCCAAGATATCAGGATTTTGTTCGAAAGTGAGGGAAGGCAGTTGGCCGTCCTGCTTTTTTATTTTTTGTGTACTGACATCGGACACACGCCAATCAGCGACTGCGGCAACGGCGATAAATACCTGTTGGCCCGCAATGTTAGCCATCACCGCATCGCGCATTTCCAGTGCCGTTGTTACTGGCAATACCTTGACACCGACAGGTGCTTGTAATGATGTTGGCCCAGAGACTAGCGTTACCGCAGCACCCGCAGCACTAGCAGCACGCGCAATCGCATAGCCCATCTTGCCGGAGGATAGATTCGTGATCCCGCGCACAGGGTCAATCGGTTCATACGTGGGGCCTGCTGTAATTAATACTTTTTTACCCGCGAGTAGCTTGGGTTGAAAAAAAGCGGAGAGTGATTCCAGCAGTTGTTCGGGCTCGAGCATGCGACCCAATCCCGTTTCGCCACAGGCTTGATCGCCTGCAGCGGGGCCTAGCAAAGTAATGCCATCTTTTTTAAGTTGCACGACATTGCGTTGTGTAGCAGGGTTGTCCCACATTTCAACATTCATCGCCGGTGCTACTAAAAGAGGTACGTTGGCAGGGCGAGCTAGGCAAAGCGTTGATAGCAGATCATCGGCTGCGCCATGTACTAGTTTGCGCATGAAATCTGCAGAGCACGGTGCAATCAATACAGCATCAGCATGCCGAGACAAATCAATGTGCGCCATGTTGTTGGAAATACGGCTATCCCACTGATCAGTAAAAACAGGTTTGCCTGAAAGCGCTTGCAGAGTCACTGGAGTGATGAAATGACGCGCAGCCTCCGTCATGACGACTTGGCAGCTAGCTCCCGCTTTTACCAAGCCGCGTGCAAGCTCAGCCGCCTTATAACAGGCAATGCCGCCAGTCAGACCCAAGACTATATTTTTTCCGGCGAGGCTCATGATTGCATGGACTTTCGCTAACGATTAACGCGACGTAGTTCGTCGAGTATAAACAATATCGCACCTAGAGTAATCGCACTATCGGCCACATTGAATGCCGGCCAGTGAAGACCACCGATATGAAAATCCAGAAAATCGATAACGTGGCCGTAGGCGATACGATCAATAAGGTTACCCAGCGCACCGCCAAGTATCAACGTCATGGCCCAGCAAAACAAGCGCTGGCCTGAATGGCGCTTGAGCATCCAGATAATTAACAGTGACGCGAGCAAGGACACGCCCGCAAAAAAATAACGCTGCCAGCCAGGTTGATCTGCCAAAAAACTAAACGCTGCACCGCGGTTATAGACCATCACTAAATTGAAGAAAGAAGTGACAGTATCAGACTGACCAAATACCATCATCCTGCTCAGCGTAATTTTACTCAGCTGATCAATCAATACAACGATCATCGCAATACCCAACCAGAGCGTCAGACCTGCTGATTTTTTTGACATAGTGAGGTTCTTATCAGCTCGTAAGTGGTTAAGCAATGCGACGTTTTTCGCCAGCGCCAAATAAATTGGCATGGCAGCGTCCGCACAAGCCGGGATGTTCAGCATGTGCGCCCACATCGGCGCGGTAATGCCAGCAGCGTTCACATTTTTTATACGCGGAAGCTGTTACGACGATTTTTTCCTCAGAAGCAGAGCTGCACGCTGTAACGGTCGCCGCCGATGTAATTAAAACAAATTTCAAATCGTCACCGAGCTCTTGTAGCAATACGAGCTTGTCGCCACTCGCATGCACATCGACTTCTGCTTGTAGTGATGAGCCAATCGCTCCTGATACGCGAACTTCTTCCAGTTGTTTGAGGACCTCAGCACGAATTTCTTGAATCGATTGATATTTTTGTAGCAAAGCGTCTGATTCGCTAATCTGAGGCAGGTTGTAGAACGATTGCGTAAAAATCGTTTCATCGCTTTGCTGATACATCTCTTTGCTGGCAAACACAGACCAAGCTTCTTCAACAGTAAAGGAAAGAATCGGTGCCATTAAGCGCAGCAAGCTTTGAGTAATATGCCAGATTGCTGTTTGTGCTGAACGACGTGCTAGCGATGTAGTGCCGCCTGTGTACAAACGATCTTTCAGAATATCGAGATAAAAACCCCCCAAATCTTCCGAGCAGTACATTTGTAGTTTTGCAATGACTGGATGAAATTCATATTCCTCAAAGTGCTGACGAATTTCACTTTGCAGCTGATTCATGCGTGCCAGCGCATAGCGGTCAATTTCTAGTAGCTGATCGATAGCGACCGCATCTTTAGTGGGATCGAAATCAGAAGTATTGGCTAGCAAGAACCGCAACGTGTTTCGTATACGACGGTAGCTCTCAACAACACGTTTTAAAATTTCATCTGAAATCGATAGCTCACCCGAGTAATCGGTAGCCGCTACCCACAAACGAAGAATTTCTGCGCCTAGCGAGTCAGAGACTTTTTGTGGCGCGACAACGTTACCCTTGGACTTAGACATTTTCTTACCTTCGCCATCAACCACAAAGCCATGCGTTAGCAAAGCTTTGTAGGGGGCGCAGCCATTCAGCATGGAAGATGTCAGTAGCGACGAGTGGAACCAACCCCGATGTTGATCTGAACCTTCTAAATACAAATCAGCAGGGAAGTGCGATTCATTAGCGTGCGAGCCACGCAAGACAGTTTGGTGAGTCGTACCTGAGTCAAACCACACATCCAGGGTATCGCGATTTTTTTCATAATGCGCAGCATCGCTCCCCAGAAAACTTTGTAGATCTAAGCTGTGCCACGCTTCGATACCGTGCTGCTCAACGAGCTTGGCAACCTTTTCTAACAGCGCTGGAGTTTCAGGATGCAGTTCACCCGTTTCTTTGTGCACAAAAAAGGCCATGGGCACGCCCCATTGACGCTGACGCGATAGCGTCCAGTCAGGACGATTTGCAATCATGCCGTGCAAGCGCGCTTTACCCCATGAAGGGAAGAAACGCGTTGCTTCAATAGAGCTTAGCGCTGTTTCACGTAACGACGCATTGCCTTGCTTAGGTTTGTTATCCATACTGGCAAACCATTGCGAGGTGGCGCGATAAACGATAGGCGTTTTATGGCGCCAGCAATGCATATAGCTGTGATCAAACATCACCAGCTTAAATAAATGCCCTGCGACTTCAAGTGCACTACAGATAGGCTTCGATGCTTCCCATATCGTCATGCCACCAAACAGGGCGAGTGAGCTGGCATAGCGACCATCACCCATCACTGGACTGAGTATCTGATCATCTTTCATGCCGTGCGCTTTGCACGATGCGTAATCTTCAATGCCATAAGCAGGTGCCGAGTGCACAATGCCTGTACCCGCATCGGTTGTAACGTAATCGCCTAGATAAACGGGAGACAAGCGATCGTAAGCTTTATCGGTAGTATGCAGAGGGTGATGAAAATTAATCTGTGCTAGTGCTTCACCAGTACATGTGGCGATCACGTCGCCTTGCAAACCGTAGCGTGATAAACAGCTCTCGACTAAATCCTGCGCGAGTATCAACAGAATTTTTTCGCCCTGTCGATCAGCCTGCACCAGAGCATAGGTAAATTCAGGATGAACATTCAGTGCTTGATTCGACGGGATAGTCCAAGGAGTTGTTGTCCAGATAATGACGTAGCCTTTTTTTGATGGCAGCGTCGTTAGTCCAAAGGCTTTTGCAACTCGCTCAGGTTCTGCGAAAGGAAAAGCCACATCAATCGCGGGGTCGCGCTTATCTTGATATTCAACTTCAGCTTCGGCTAAGGCTGATCCGCAATCAAAACACCAATTAACAGGTTTTAATCCACGGTATACGAAACCCTTATCGAGAATACTGCCGAGCGCACGAATCTCATCGGCTTCATTACGAAAATTCATCGTTGTATACGGGTTATCCCAATCACCCAACACACCGAGACGAATAAAATCTTTTTTCTGACGTTCTATTTGTTCTGAGGCATAAGCTCGCGATTTACTCAGCACCTCAGCGGTCGGCAAATTTTTACCGTACTGCTTTTCAATTTGAATTTCAATCGGCATACCATGGCAGTCCCAGCCAGGTACATACTGCGCGTCATAGCCCTCCAGCTGCCGCGTTTTGACGATCATGTCTTTGAGTATCTTGTTAACGGCGTGGCCGATATGAATATCGCCGTTGGCATAGGGAGGGCCATCATGCAAGATGAATTTAGGGCGACCGGCTGAAGCCTTGCGTACGCGCTTGTAAATATTTTTCTTTTGCCACTCTGCGACCCATTGCGGTTCACGTTTAGCGAGATCGCCGCGCATAGGGAAGACGGTCTCGGTCATGTTGACCGGATATTTATTTTCGTTTTTTTTACTATTTTCAGACATGGGTTCAGGTGAGGGAAAGGGTCTCAAAAAAATCGCGTGCTGCACGAGCATCCGCGGCGATGGCATCCGTTAATGTTTCAAGGTCAGTATATTTTTCTTCATCACGCAGTTTGTGCAAAAACTCGACGCGTACTAACTTGCCGTAGCAATTTGCATCGTAATCGAAGATATGTACTTCAAGCAGCATACGACCATCGTCTTCAACGGTGGGGCGCACGCCTAAACTTGCGACTGCTGGTAATGGGTCGTTACTTAGTTCATGTACCTGAACGACAAAGATGCCGTTCAATACGGGATGTCGATGCCCTATGCGTAGATTCAAGGTTGGAAAGCCAAGAGTGCGTCCAAGTTTTTGACCATGCTGAACACGACCAGAAATAGAATACGCAGAACCTAGTAAATCTTTCGCTTGGGTGAAATCACCGCTTTGCAAAGCGGCTCTCACAGCTGATGAGGAAATGCGTGTGCTGTTATGGGTGACGGTGGCGAGTGACTTGACTTCAAACCCTAACTTTTTTCCAGCTTCCAGCAGCATAGAAAAATCACCGGTACGTTTTGCGCCAAAACGAAAATCATCACCCACGATGAGAAACTTCACCTGCAAGCCATCCACTAGCAGCTTTTGAATAAAATCTTCCGCACTCATTGCCGCGAAGCGTGCATTGAAATGTTCAACAAACACGCGGTCTACGCCCGCGGCTTCGAGTGCTTGCAGCTTGTCGCGCAGATTCGCGACTCGCGATGGGGGCTGACCTGCATCGCCTGCCAGCGCAGCAAAAAACTCGCGCGGGTGCGGCTCAAATGTCATGACGGCCGACTCGATTCCGAGACGGCCAGCGGCATCGCATACCTCGGCCAGCAGGGCCTGATGTCCTACGTGCACACCATCAAAATTACCAATAGTGAGCGCGCACGGAAGGCGTGCATGGGGATTAGGAAGTCCGCGGAAAACTTTCATGGCGGGCGCTGGTGACTGTCGCAGTGAGAAAGCCCTCGATTATAGTGGTTTTCAGAGCGCCGACTGGCTGTAACTTATGCTTTTAGCTGAAGATGATCGCTGGCTAATCAATGGCGATTACATGGCCAATCCAATTTGGTAAACCCTTGTCAACAAGGGATTCGACCATGGTTTTTTTTATTACCGGATTTACAGGCCATCCCAGATCGATTGCAAAGCAGCCATCGCTGCCAGACCAGCGGTTTCGGTGCGCAATACGCGCTCGCCCATAGTCAGGCACAGCGCGCCGTGAGTCATTGATGCTTGCTCTTCCAATGGCGTTAAGCCACCTTCAGGCCCGACAATTAACGTGACGGCTTGTGCAGGATGGTGTTTGGCCCAGGCCGACAACGTTTGGGTGCCGCGAGGAGACAACAGCAAACGGGGATGCAGGTCTTTCTGAGCTATCCAGCTCAGAAAAGGGAGTGGCTCGTTAAGGTGGGGTAACCGGTTACGTCCACATTGCTCGGATGCCGCAGCCAAAACGCCGTGCCAATGACTCATTTTTTTGGTGGCTCGCTCAGCGTTAAGTCTAATTACGGAGCGCTCTGATAGCAGTGGCTGAATCGACGTTGCCCCCAGCTCAACAGCTTTCTCTATGACCCAGTCCATTTTACTGCCTTCGGGCAGCACCTGAGCCAACGCCATTCCATGCGTCGGTTCCGCTTCTCGAGCTGAAAATGCCTTCAGCCGAACTTCAACTCGTTTTTTTTCTATGTGCTCGATGCTGGCGGCGTATTCGCCACCCTCACCATTAAAAAGAGTGACGACCTCGCCTTCCTTTAAGCGCAAAACCTGAATGTGATGCGCAATCGCATCCGGCAAGCTCAGCAATACGTTGAGCTCTAAGGGCTGAGGGCAATAAAAGCGTGGCATAGCTTAAGGTCGGTGGTGTAGGCAAGCACAGAGTTTTAGAGGAAGAACCATTGTAAGCGGGCTGCCATACTCTGGTAACATTTAAGGTTTTCCGGTTTGCGGTGCAGAACCAAGCTTGCAAGCTAAATTCCACGTAGTTCTACTGCATTTTTCGCAACATGACTTCTTCTTCCGTTAACACCCAAATGGCTAATGCGATTCGCGCGCTGGCCATGGATGCTGTGCAAAAAGCTAACTCGGGTCATCCCGGCATGCCTATGGGCATGGCAGAGATCGCTGTCGCACTCTGGGGCAAGCACTTGCGACACAACCCGGCCGATCCGAAATGGATGGATCGCGATCGCTTTGTGGTCTCAAACGGCCATGGCTCCATGCTTTTGTATGCACTTTTGCATCTTTCGGGGTACGACTTGTCCATGGATGAGTTGCGAGCATTTCGTCAACTGCACTCAAAAACGCCGGGACATCCCGAAGTTGACGTCACACCGGGAGTTGAAACGACCACCGGACCCTTGGGCCAAGGCATTACCAATGCCGTCGGTATGGCACTCGCTGAGGAACTGTTGGCGGCAGAATTTAATAAACCAGGCTTCGATCTCATTAATCACCATACCTTTGTGTTTATCGGTGATGGTTGTTTGATGGAAGGCATTAGTCACGAGGCGTGTTCGCTAGCAGGTACGCTGCAGCTTTCAAAACTTATCGTCATGTATGACGACAACGGTATTTCTATCGACGGTAAAGTCGATGGTTGGTTCCGGGATGACACGCCAAAACGTTTCGAAGCCTACGGCTGGAATGTACTGCCGAATGTCGATGGTCATGATGTCGCTGCGCTGGATGCGGCGATTGCGACAGCTAAAAAATCAGATCGTCCTACACTGATTTGCTGCAAGACCGTGATCGGTAAGGGTGCCCCAACTATGCAGGGCACCGACAAAGTACACGGGGCGGCGTTAGGCGATACTGAAATTGCAGCGACGCGTGCAGCGATAGGCTGGCCACATCCACCGTTTGAAATTCCTGCGGATGTCTATGCAGCTTGGGATGCGAAGAAAAAAGGCGCTGCGCTGCAGTCTGAGTGGACAACACAATTTACGTCGTACCAACAAAAATTTCCTGCGGAAGCCGCTACACTAGAGCGCCGAATGAAAGGTGATCTGCCCGCCGATTATGAGCAGTTAGTAGCGCGAATGATTGCAGCATGTGTTGATAAAAAAGAGACGATTGCAACGCGGAAGGCCAGTCAAAACGCTATTCAGGCACTCGCACCTTCGTTGCCTGAGTTGTTGGGTGGCTCTGCTGATCTTACTGGTTCCAACCTCACTAACTGGAAAGAATGTATTGCGGTTCGTGCTGGGCAGCCCGGTAACCATATTAACTATGGTGTACGTGAATTTGGTATGAGTGCCATCATGAATGGCATTGCACTCCATGGTGGCTACATTCCGTTTGGCGCGACATTTTTGACTTTCTCAGATTACAGCCGTAACGCACTGCGTATGGCGGCGTTGATGAAGTTACGTTCAATTTTTGTGTTCACGCATGATTCGATTGGTTTGGGTGAAGACGGACCTACGCACCAATCAGTCGAGCATGTATCGAGTTTGCGCTTGATTCCTAATCTCGATAACTGGCGTCCGTGCGACACGGTGGAATCCGCTGTGGCATGGGCACAAGCGATTAGCCGCAAGAATGGACCTTCAACATTGATTTTTTCGCGGCAAAACTTGCCGTTCATGGAGCGCACTCAAACTCAAATCGATGCAATTAAGCGTGGTGGTTACATACTTAAAGATGCAGCGAATGCAAAAGCCGTGCTGATTGCAACCGGTTCGGAAATCGAGCTGGCGATGAAATCAGCAGAGACCTTGAGTGCAGAAGGAATTCCGGTGCGAGTGGTTTCCATGCCAAGTACCGATGTGTTTGACCGTCAGGATGCAGCCTACAAGGCGAGCGTTCTGCCCAAGGGCTTGCCGCGCGTTGCGGTAGAGGCGGGTGTCACCGACTTTTGGTTTAAGTACGTCGGACTAGATGGTGCGGTTGTGGGCATTGATACCTTTGGTGAATCAGCTCCAGCTGGCCAGTTGTTCAAGCATTTTGGTTTCACGACCGAGAACGTCGTGGCCACTGTCAAATCAGTGCTTCACTGATTGGCAAAGAGACCCATTTCTATTAAAAGTTTCAGGAGATCCTCATGACCATTAAAGTTGCCATCAATGGCTATGGCCGAATCGGCCGCAACGTCCTTCGTGCTCACTACGAAGGCGGCAAAAAAAATGATATTCAAATTGTTGCGATCAATGATCTCGGTAATGCCGAATCAAATGCGCATCTGACACGTTACGACACCGCGCACGGAAAATTCCCGGGTACGGTCGTTGTTGATGGCGACCATATGATCGTCAATGGTGACAAGATTCGAGTTTTCGCGCAGCGTAATCCTGCTGATATCCCTTGGGGCGAATTGGGCGTTGATGTGGTGTTGGAATGTACTGGTTTTTTCACCACCAAAGAAAAAGCTTCAGCCCATATTAAAGGCGGTGCGAAGAAAGTCATCATCTCCGCACCTGGTGGTAAAGACGTTGACGCCACCGTCGTATTCGGCGTGAATCAAAATGTACTTAAATCATCCGATACCGTTATTTCAAATGCTTCGTGTACGACCAATTGCTTAGCTCCATTGGTTAAGCCTTTGCACGACAAAATTGGTTTGGTGAATGGTTTGATGACTACCGTTCATGCCTACACCAATGACCAAGTGTTGACCGATGTTATGCACGAAGATTTGCGTCGCGCGCGTTCAGCAACGCAATCAATGATCCCAACTAAAACCGGTGCAGCCGCTGCAGTGGGATTGGTACTGCCTGAATTGAATGGCAAACTCGATGGTTATGCGATTCGCGTTCCCACCATTAACGTATCTATCGTTGACCTTTCCTTTATCGCGGCGCGCGACACCACCGCTGACGAAGTGAATGCCATCATGAAAGACGCTTCTAACGGTGCACTCAAAGGCATCTTGACCTACAACACCGAGCCTCTGGTTTCAGTGGATTACAACCATAATCCAGCATCGAGTAATTTCGATTCCACCCTGACTAAAGTCTCTGGTCGCCTCGTTAAAGTATCTTCTTGGTATGACAATGAATGGGGCTTTTCCAATCGGATGTTGGACACGACGGTCGCGTTGATGGGTGCGAAGTAAGTAAGAGGACAGTAGCCCCATTCATTGCGGCGCAGGGTAACCCGGAAGGGTTAGCCGTAGCCATAATCGAGGGCCGCGTTAGCGGCAAGTGATTATCAGGCTTTTCCAATCGCATGTTGGATACGACGGTCGCGTTGATGGGTGCGAAGTAAGCAGCAAGCAGGTAATTACAAAAAGGGCCGCATAAATTATGCGGCCCTTTTCTTTTGTAGCGCAGTGACTACTCTGGGTTATTGTCCGATTAATTTTTCATAATTGGGCGAACGTGGCCCTGGCAATAAACCTGCGTTAAATAATCGGTAGCTAGTTTGGCGGGCGACTTGATAACCCGGGTCACCGATATTGTTAGCGACTTGTTGAATGAGTGCGCTAACGAGTATGCCAACAATTCCATTGCCACTGGAGTCTCTATTTTCAGAGTTAGAAGCTTTTGCGCTACCACTCCAAAGTGAGCGTCCAGTGCGAGCATCAATCAACTCGGCAGTTGCAGACACAATCACGTCGCTGCTGATAACTCGGTAAGTTGCACCGTATTGGTCTACCTTTATATACAGTATGGCGTCGGCTCCAAAAATCTCAGCAATTTTTGCTGGTGATGCATTGTGCATCTCACCTGGCTCCGCCAGACCATTTTCGCGAAACGTCTGATCGACCAAGGCTACTGGAAAAACATAGTAGCCAAGTTCTGCCAACGGTCGAGTGACGGTAGCCATCATGCTGTAGGTGGCGCGAACATCAGGCGATAAATTCAATGGAGGTAGTACAACAATGGAGCGCGGCTTACTTTCTCTGATCGCTGAATAATCATACGATTTTTGTGAGGCACATCCTGTCAGCAAGGCGGCAATGCTCAGCGATGCAATAGTTAAAAAACGTCGTGTCATCTGAGTTCCTTATTTCTTAAATCGAGAAATTAGACGATCCATATAGGAGCGCGATTCGGGAAACAAGGTTTTTTCGTTTTGAAACGAAGCCACTGCCCGTTCAGGATTTCCAGTCTCGAAATACAAATAACCCAGATGCGCGTAATAGCCTGGAGGAGGTGTGCGATTACCTGCACGCGCTTTTTCACCATCCGCCTCAAGCTTAGCCAGCTGTTCTTGAGGCGAGGTTTTTTCAGCCGAGTTGTACATTGCGTAGACTTGATCTTCATAGCTTCCCCATTGATACAGCCCATGGGTTCCGGTGCTACAGGCGGTTAAAAGTAAGCCAGCACAGAGTGCCGCCAGTTTAAAATTTTTTTTCATGGATTTTTCCCCATTAGCTTTCAGGTTTCCATGCGCCGCGTTCTATGCCTTCAACCAAGCGATTAACAGCCTCACGTATCGCCAAGTCCAGCACCTTGCCATTCAACGTTGAGTCATAGCTTGCCGTTCCACCAAAGCCGATAATTTCACGGTTGGATAGCGCGTATTCGCCAGCACCTTGGACTGAAAATACGACCTCTGAGGTGAGTACATTGACGACGTTAATGCTAACTTTTGAATAGGCGACCTGAGTTTTGCCGCGACCCAGAATGCCAAACAGTTGTTGATCGCCAGTCTCTTTTCTACCGAATTCGGTGACATCACCTGTCAGGACAAATTGAGCACCTTTTAGCTTTTGGTCTTTATTACGTAATTTGGCCTCTTGCTGGATTTCAGTCATGTTTTCACGATCTAAAACCACAAATCGATTCGATTGCTGCAAGTGGGTGACCAAGATAGTTTTTGCTTGAGAACCGAGGCGGTCGACACCGTCTGAAAATAGGCCGCGCAAGAAGGTGGATCGATTATCGAATTTACCTACGGAAATAGGATTTTTGGGGCCGTTGTAAGGCGTCGCGGCGGAGGTGACTTGTTTAGGCGCGACCGTTGTTGAGGTTTCAGTAGCGCAGCTAGCTAACAACATGATCGGAATCATGACAAGCAGGCGTTTAAAGTGGGTGATCAGCATCGTCGACTTTCGAAGATAAGGAGGGATAGAAATTTTGGACTAAGAACAAGTTATTATAAAAATAATTGTTGTCGCTGTGATGCTGGCGTTGTCGATCTACAACGAGAACTCATCAGTGCTTCAATGAAAAATTATTTAGTTAGTTGTTGTATTGCTTCACGCCAAAGTTGATTAACGGCGTTGCGCTGCCACTCCACGTGAGGAGATAGTTCAACACGCGCTTTATCTGCGCCTTTTAATCGAAGTTGATGCTGTAATTTTCGAAAATCACGATAGGCATTGGCAGCAATTTCTGCCAGCGATGCGTCGATTAACTGTAATTCTCCGAGTAATTTCAACAGCGCGATATTGCCTATATCGGCAGTCAATTGTGGATACTGGGTTGCATATTGAAGTATCAAGTACTGAACGATAAATTCAATATCAATCATTCCTCCCGAATCATGTTTTAAGTCGAATAAGTCAGATTGATTCGGGTGGGCATCATGCATCCGTTGCCGCATAGTGAGTACTTCGTGAGTCAATTCTTTTTTATCCCGCGGCATCTTCAATAACTCAGCACGGAGGATCTCAAAGCGAGCGCCTATCGCGGCATCTCCCGCACAGAATCGGGCGCGAGTTAGCGCCTGGTGTTCCCATACCCACGCCGATTCGCGTTGATATTTTTCGAATGCCGTAAGCGATGAAACTAACAGACCGCTGGCTCCGTCTGGACGTAATGCGATATCTACATCAAATAAAATCCCTGCTGAGGTATGGCTAGTCATCCAGGTGATAAAGCGTTGCGCCAGTCGCGCATAAAGAGCAGGTGCGTCAGGATCATCATCTTCATACAAGAAAATAACGTCTAAATCTGAGGCATAGCCTAATTCTTTGCCGCCTAATTTTCCATACGCGATGACAGCGAACTGAGGGTTTACCTTGTGCTGAGTCGGTAAACTTTTCCAGACGGTCTCCAACACGATTTCAATTAATACATCAGCTAGCGCAGATAAATAATCCGCCAATCGTTCAATACTTAATAGGCCATCGATATCTTTTGCTAGTAAGCGAAAGAGCTGAGCGTGGTGCTGTTCACGTAATACGTCCATTTGTCGCTCGGTGTCTCCGCTAAAAGCGGCGACTTGTCTGCGACATTCGCTAGAAAATTCTTTCCAATCGGGCTCTGTCTGCAAACTTTCGTCATCGAGTAATTCATCCAACAGCACGGGATGGCGGGTAAGATATTTTGCAGCCCATTCGCTGGCAGCCATCATACGTATCAATCGCTTAAGCGTATGGGGATATTCAGTCAGTAGAGAGAGATAAGCTGAGCGACGAGCGATTGTTTCAAAAAAATCGATTAGCCGATACAAAGTGCTGGAATGTGATCCGCTCTGCTCTGCGATGATGGGTAATGCAGCTCTCATCAAGGTATGTAGCTGAGCGCGGCGTTGTTCAGAGAGCGATCGAATACGAGTTGAGTTCCACGATGTAAGTAAGTTTTTTGCAGAGAGTGCAGGCTCATCAAATCCTATCGAGGCTAGATGATTTGACAGTCTTTCCGGATCGATATCGTCGAAAATTGGGAACGAGACAGTTAAGTCGGCCGCGTTATCGAGTGACTGATTCGAATTTTTTTCTACAAAGATGATGTCAAATTGAGCAGCGACACGTGCTCGCCGGTGATCAAGTTCTGCCACCATCGCTGCCACGTCAGCAAAGCCAGCCATGTTGGCGATAATTAGTTGATCTTCTGCTGAGGCCGGCAGCACATGAGTTTGTGCATCGTCCAAATATTGAATTCGATGTTCTATATTTCGTAGAAAGGCGTAATCGTCGGCTAATTGCTCGATAATAGACGGGGAAAACAGCTTTCGTTCTGATAAGGTCTGTAGCGTTTTGCGAGTAGAGCGATCGCGTAACTCGGGATCACGACCTCCACGTATGAGTTGAAATACCTGCGCAAGAAATTCAATTTCACGTATACCACCGCGCCCGAGTTTTACGTTAACAGTGCGCTCCGGATGACGTGTTTCCTGCCTGATCACGTCGGCTCGAATTTGCGCATGCATGCTACGCAAAGCATCGATAGAGCCGAAATCTAAGTAGCGGCGATAAACAAAAGGACGAACGATGGCGTCAAGCGAGGCGATATCCTCGCTACGCCCTGTCACTGCACGCGCTTTAACCCAAGCGTAACGTTCCCACTCGCGTCCCTGAACCATCAGATAGTTTTCCAGCATACTCAAGCTGGCGGCCAGCGGACCTGAGCCTCCGTTGGGACGCAAAGCCATATCAACTCGGAAGCTGAATCCGTCTTCAGTCACTTCAGCCAGGTCGGCAATCAATCGTTTACCGAGTCTGATGAAGAATTCGTGATTCGATAGTGAACGTTGCTCAGCTTCTGTTATCAGTGTCTCTCCCTCTTCGGGATAGATAAAAATTAAATCGATATCAGACGACACATTCAGTTCCCAGCCACCCAACTTACCCATACCGATTACCATCATGTGTTGCGCTTGACCAGACTCTTCGCCCGTGGGTATGCCGTGTTTAACACACAGTTGTTGATATAAATCGTCAAGGTGGGAGCGAATCGCGAACTCAGCGAAACCTGATATCGCAGTTAAAACTTCGTTCAGAGTGGCTTTTCTGCTGATGTCACGGTGGACAATGGCCGCCACCAATAAATTTCGCAGCCGACGCATAGCAGCGGGCAAAGACACATTATTTTGCCGCTGCTCGCTAAGCAGCTGTCCAAAATCAAGCTGGTCAAGCGATAATTCAGCCAGTTGTTCTAATGCCGGGGCATGAGTCGGCTTGGCAGCCAGCCATCGCTGCAGGAAGCGTGAGCTATTCACGACGGTTAGAGGCGATGGTAAGGTCATTATGTTGTCAGGTAATTTGGCTAGAGTTTGCGTCGTCGGCAAGAGGGCCGGTAAGCTCGATGTAATACTATGATACTAACGAAGCAAGGAAGCTGTACGACCGATGTCGAGCGATCCACAATCTAACAACTCAATTACGCGCGTATTGGCCGCCGGATGGCGTGCGTTGTCGGCGAGTTATAAATCAGCAAACCGCATCACGCATCACGCGCTGGGCTGGTTGTTAATAACGCTTGTCATTTTTTATTTCGCCTTTTGTGCCGCTTTTCTATCGTTACGCTACCTCATCCTCCCCAATATCGATCATTACAAGCCTGAGGTCGAACAGCTAGCCAGTCATTTCCTTAGCAGGCCAGTCACTATTAACGCCATTCGCGCTGACTGGAGTGGTCTGAATCCTCGTCTTCAATTAGATAATTTAATTATCTACGACCAGCAAGGCGAGCGCGCATTGATCTTGCCTAGCGTGTCTGCAACTGTTTCGTGGTGGTCAGCCGTTACAGCGCAACTCCGGTTGGATCAATTGGAAATACTTCGTCCCGATTTGGAAATCGAGCGAAATAATGAAGGTAAAATTTTTGTTGGCGGCATCGCGGTTGATGTTGAAAAACAGGGTCAGGGAAGCGGATTCGATTGGTTATTGGCTCAGCATCAAATTGTTATTCGTGATGGCTGGATACGCTGGCGTGATGCTTTACGAGATGCGCCTGATCTCACTTTGAGCCGTGTGACTTTCGTACTTCAAAATCAATGGCTTACACATAAGGCTGTACTCAATGCGACGCCTCCCGAAGAGTTGGCGGCACCGATTGATGTGAGGGCTGAATTCAAACATCCTGCCTTTGCGGCGCATGCGTCAGATGTCAATCAATGGGTTGGTGAGTTATTTGTTGATTGGCGCAATACTAATCTTGATGCTTGGAAGCCTTACGTTACGTGGCCTTACAAAGTAGCCGGCGGCACAGGCGCTATTCGTTCATGGCTGCGATTTGATCATCGCGTTATCGTTAATGTCACGGCTGATCTTGATCTGGAAAATCTGTCAGTGCAATTGAGTGATGAGCTCAATCCACTTAAGTTAATTGCCGTTAGTGGTCGAGTATCAGCGGGTGAAGTGGCGTCTGGGTTAAAGCAAAAAATATTTTCTTTTGGCGCGCATGGGCACGCAATTACCTTATCGAATTTTTCGCTTCGAACCGATCAAGGTCAAGTTCTGCCTTCAACTACGGCTCATCATTTTTATACCGCTTCGCGTGATGGTCGCGACGAACATCATGAATTACAAATTACTGAACTTGACCTAGAAGCCTTATCGCGTTTAGCAGGTCATTTGCCATTGTCCTTAACTGAGCGACAGATGTTGGCAGATTTCGCGCCGCGTGGTCAGCTGCATGATTTTCTTGCTAGCTGGGATGGCAACCTTCCTGGGGCAGGAAAATATCGATTGAGTGGAAAATTCGCAGGTTTAGCATTGCGTCCGCAATCTGAACGGGCAGCGGCGCCTAACGTAGAAGCACGCAGTGCAGTGCCAGGTTTTGAAGGGCTTTCAGGCGAAATCGATGCAACTCAGGACGGTGGCAACGCCAAGCTAAGCGGTAAGGGCGTCGTCTTTTATGTGTCAGATATTTTGAATAATCCGACATTGTCGTTCGAAGAATTGGTATTAGATGCCAATTGGTCGCTGCGGGAACGTAATCGCCTAATGATGAAAATTGTGGATATGCAGTTTATTCAGACGGGAATAAAAGGCACGCTCGAGGGCTCTCATTCCTTGCCGCTGCCGTTTAATAAAAACAAGCTAGGCGAAATCGATATACGGTTACATATTCCCTCACTGGAGCTGACTCGCGTTGGTGGATTTTTACCGGCCGGTATACCTCAGCTAACGCGTGATTGGATTAGTCGTGCGTTATTGGATGGTCAAGCCCAGGATGTGCAGCTAGCTGTTAAGGGTGAGTTAGACAAATTTCCATTTCAGTCGAAACGCTCGGGTGAAAAATCAACCGGCATCTTCAAAATCAATGCGCGTATTAATGACGCTACGTTGAATCCTGCGCCATTTGAATTCGCACAAGATAAACGAACGCCACTCTGGACTCCGATTGAAAACATTAAAGGGGCGCTCGCATTAGACCAAGCACGTATACAAGTTCACGCTGACAGTGCACGTGTAGGAGGTGTGCAAATTTCTGCCGTTGATGCAGTTATCCCTGATTATTTATCGACTCGCGCTGTTTTGGATTTGAATGGAAGTGCGAATGGTTCGCTTCAGTCCATGCTCAACGTTGTGAACAGCACTCCGATTGCTGGTTGGATCGATAGCATTACTGAAGAGGCAAGAGCAACAGGTAATGCACGAGTAGCTTTGCAATTGCAAGTGCCGTTGACAGCAGGTTTGCAGCCGACTGTTCAGGGTAATCTGCGTTTTCAAGGAAATGAAGTTCAGCTATGGCGTTCATTGCCCAGCATACAAAACACTAGCGGCGAATTATCATTTTCTGATCATGGGTTTCAGATCAATGGAGTTCAGGGTGGATTCTTAGGCGGGAATGTTCTTATCAACGGAGGTACGCAGAAAGACGGCTCAGTACAAACTCGGTTAGATGGCTCAGTGACAGTGGATGGCATAGCGCGTGGTTTAAATGTACCTAGCATACGCAGGCTGACCAAAAAAATATCGGGTAGTACGCGTTACTCTGCGCTATTACGTATAAAAAATCAGCGGCCAGAGCTGACCATCGACTCATCTTTGGTCGGTGTAGTGTTAGATCTTCCTGCGCCATTGGTTAAGAACATGGGCGACGCTCTGCCATTGAGATTTGCATTGACCCCACTGAACTCGCCTGATCCTACAATTCAACAAGAAGAAATAAAAATCAATTTAGGTAAAAGCATGGTGGCGCGTTATGTGCGCCAGCGAATTAATGCGCGTAATGCACCTTGGAAGCTGGCGCGTGGGGGTATTGGTGTTAACTTGCCACCTCCGCAACCAGACAGTGGCGTGGGTATCAACATTAATTTACCGTCAGTCGACATTGATGCTTGGCGTTCGACTATTACTGTTTTAACAGGTGATCAAACAGGTGGAGTGGATAGCAGTACAGGCGCTATGGATTACAACAGTTTCGTTGCGCCCGACATGATAAGTATTCGAAGCAGTGAATTGATATTGGCAAATAGGACTCTCACCAATGCCGTATTAGGCGCATCACGTTATCGCGATGGCTGGCAATTTAATATTCATTCCGATCAGGCCAATGGACATGCTAGTTGGGATGACCCATGGTTTGAGCGCGGCGCAGGGAAATTCACAGCTAATTTCACGTCGCTGATTATTCCTCAGTCGGATGCATCTGAAGTGACTGAGCTGTTGAGTGGCAAAAAAACCTCGCGTGAATTACCTGGTCTGGATGTGGTTGCTGATAATTTTCAGCTTAGAGGTATGTCGCTAGGTCGACTTGAGTTAAGTGCAACCAATGCAGGCCTCGGTCCAGGAAGAGAGTGGCGTATTAGTAAGCTCGTCATCGTCAATCCTGATGCGACATTGCGTGCCACCGGCAAGTGGCAAGTGTTTGCAACAGATAGTCTCTCCACGATGATGTATGAAATGGAGATTAACGATGCAGGGCGCATGCTGGATCGGATTGGATTTGAAAAAACTCTGCGCGGCGGTAAAGGTCGTATTGAGGGTGAGGTTAGCTGGAAAGGATCGCCCGATGCATTTGATTTTCCTTCGCTAACCGGAAACCTGAGTCTGAAGATTTCATCGGGTCAGTTTTTGAAAGCAGACCCCGGAGTAGCTAAGCTATTGAACGTGATGAGCTTGCAATCATTACCACGCCGATTGACGTTAGATTTCCGCGATATTTTTTCTGATGGTTTTGCATTCGATAGCATGGCCAGCACCGCCGTTATCGCGCGTGGCGTACTCAAAACAGATACATTTAAGATGCGTGGTGTGAACGCAGTGGTGTTG
Source organism: Oxalobacteraceae bacterium (assembly GCA_947454305.1). GTDB lineage: Bacteria > Pseudomonadota > Gammaproteobacteria > Burkholderiales > Burkholderiaceae_D > Pernthalerella. Next base: position 4,322 of record CANGJE010000022.1, on the reverse strand, counting down.
ATGGATGGTACCGTTGATTTAAATGATGAAACGCAAAATTTAAATGTCGTGGTCATTCCAGAATTGAATGCCGGCGGCGCATCAGTAGTCTATGGGCTGGCGATTAATCCAGTGATTGGTTTGGGATCATTTTTAGCGCAGTTATTTTTGCGCAGTCCTTTATCACAAGCATTAACGCAGGAGTATCAAGTCACTGGTCCATGGAAAGATCCTGCGGTTAAGAAAGCCACGTCTAAACGCAAGCTGCCTGCCATCGAAGCCGAAAAGCCTCCTCAGCAATGAGAAATGACCATGCAAATGATGCTTAAAGTCGCTGCTGTGCAAATGGTGTCTACACCAGACCCTGCAGAAAATAAACAAACTGCGGCACGTTACATACGTGAAGCAGCAGAGCAGGGTGCGACCGTGGTCTTATTGCCTGAGTACTGGGCCATCCTCGGTCAGCACGATACTGACAAACTTGCTCATGCTGAGACACTGGGTCACGGGCCATTACAAGAATTCATGTCGACAATGGCGCATGAGTACAGTATCTGGCTAATCGGCGGCACTATTCCTCTGGTATCCGATGAAGAAGGCAAAGTTCGTAATACGCTATTAGCGTATAGCCCGGATGGACAACTCGCTAAGCACTACGACAAGATTCATTTGTTTGGTTTTTCTCGTGGCACCGAAGCCTTTGATGAGTCGCGCACTATTGTCGCCGGCGATGACGTTGCAGTGCTTCAGACAGCGCAACTGAGGGTAGGGCTCTCTATTTGCTACGACCTGCGTTTTCCCGAGCTGTATAGGGCGATGGGTTTGTGTGATCTGTTGGTCGTTCCAGCTGCGTTTACCTACACGACCGGTCAGGCGCATTGGGAAATTTTGCTCAGGGCGCGTGCGATCGAAAACCAATGTTTTGTAATGGCAGCCGCTCAAGGTGGTAAGCACGTGACCGGCCGCCGCACCTGGGGCCACAGCATGTTGATAGACCCTTGGGGCGAGATTCTTATCCAAAAGCCTGAAGGTGAAGGCGTGGTGATGGGTGAGCTAGATCTGTCCCAACTTGCCAGCGTGCGGGCCAGTTTGCCAGCCCTGCAACATCGTCGCCTGTAATTATTTTGGCAGTACTTTCGAGCAGTCTGACTAGCACCTCATTAATCCCCGATTTTTCTCAGGTTTTGAGTACGGCGCACAGCGCAAATCAAGGCGATCCAGTATCATCGGGGTTCTGTCTTTACGCCCTACCAAGCCAAACTATCCTATGAAGCTAATTGAACCTAATCTCGCTACTCACCAAGCGGCTCGTGACATCCTGCTTACGCCCAATGGCCTCGATGAAGGTCATTTATTGAAAGTACTCGGATCGATATTTACCCATCGCGTTGATTATGCTGATTTGTATTTTCAATTTACGCGCAGCGAGAGTTGGAGTCTGGAAGAGAGCATCGTAAAAACGGGTAGCTTTTCGATTGATCAAGGCGTGGGTGTACGAGCGGTTTCGGGTGATCGCACAGCCTTTTCGTATTCAGACGAAATTTCTGAAACAGCCTTACTCGATGCTGCTGCAGCAACTCGTACCATCGCACGTCAGGGTGCCGGAAAAATTAAAGTCGCATCGCGCGTTAAACCTGCAGGCGCACGTTCGCTGTATCTTCCTAAAGATCCGTTTGTCTCGCTTGATGCAACCGCTAAAGTTCAATTACTGGAAAAGATTGAACGTATCGCGCGTGCCAAAGATCCACGTATCGTTCAGGTGATGGCTGGATTGGCAGGCGAGCAAGATGTCGTTTTAGTCGTGCGTAGTGACGGTGTTATCGCTGCGGACATTCGTCCTCTAGTTCGTTTATCGTTGACCGTAATCGCCGAACAGAATGGACGTCGTGAAGTCGGTACATCCGGTGGCGGCGGACGTTATGATTTTTCGTATTTTTCAGAAGAGCTGATTGAAAAATATGCCAGTGAGGCAGTCAATTCCGCATTAGTTAATCTCGAATCGCGCCCTGCACCTGCAGGCCCAATGACCGTGGTGCTTGGCCCAGGTTGGCCCGGTGTGTTGTTGCACGAAGCGATAGGTCATGGCTTAGAAGGTGATTTCAATCGCAAAGGCTCAAGTGCATTTTCAGGTCGTATCGGTGAACGTGTTGCTGCGCGCGGCGTAACCGTCGTCGATGATGGAACCATTAAAGATCGTCGCGGCTCGCTGAATGTGGATGATGAAGGCAACGCCACACAATGCACCACGCTGATAGAAGACGGCATCTTGCGCGCCTACATACAAGACACATTGAATGCCCGCTTAATGAAAATGCCACTAACCGGTAATGGTCGTCGTGAATCGTATGCGCACCTGCCCATGCCGCGCATGACCAACACCTACATGCTAGCGGGTGATCGTGATCCGGGCGAGATACTCGAGTCCGTAAAAAATGGTTTATATGCCGTGAATTTTGGTGGTGGTCAGGTTGACATTACCAATGGAAAATTTGTTTTCTCGGCCAGCGAAGCGTGGATGATCGAAGATGGCAAGCTGTCATATCCAGTCAAAGGCGCGACACTGATTGGTAATGGCCCGGACGTTCTTAACCGTGTTTCCATGATCGGAAATGACATGCGGTTGGATTCAGGTGTTGGCACCTGCGGTAAAGATGGTCAGAGCGTGCCGGTTGGTGTGGGTCAGCCTACCTTGCGCATTGAAGACTTGACCGTTGGTGGTACCGCCTGATTTCAGACGGTTTTATCCCCGGTGAAATTACCAACGGCGATCTATAAAGTTAATGATTAAATAACAAGGCTTGCCAAGTGCTGGGATTTGTAGCACCATCGCATTTCCGATTGGCCCTGCCGATGAAACAAAATGTTCAAACTGAGTTTTTTCTTTGATTTTTACTTTAGCTACCTCAGCCAGTCGGCGGTGGAGAAGCGGTAAGTTCATTGAGAAGCGCAGCGAACCGAATCTTTAAAAACCGCCAGGAATGGCGGTTTTTGTTTTTAAGCGAATTATTCCTGGAGAGACCATGCCACGTACCGACGACTTAAGGATTAGAGAATTGAAGGAACTGACGCCGCCGTCGCATCTGATCCGGGAACTTCCTTGTTCAGAAAAAATTGCCACCGTCACAGCTAATGCTCGTACGGCGCTGCATCGCATACTGCACGGGCAAGACGATCGTTTATTGGTAGTGATTGGTCCATGTTCGATTCATGACACGAAAGCGGCGATGGAATATGCGCATCGTCTTGTCGTTGAAAGAGAGCGCTTAAAAGATGATTTAGAAATTGTTATGCGCGTGTACTTTGAAAAACCGCGTACGACTGTCGGTTGGAAAGGATTGATTAACGATCCCCACCTCGATGGCAGTTTCCAAATCAACGATGGTTTGCGTATTGCGCGCGAACTACTCATGAATATCAATGAATTAGGTTTGCCAGCGGGCAGTGAATTTCTCGACGTGATTAGCCCACAATACATTGCTGATCTGATTAGTTGGGGCGCTATTGGTGCTCGTACCACCGAGTCACAAGTGCATCGTGAACTCGCTTCAGGATTATCGTGCCCAGTAGGATTTAAAAATGGAACCGATGGCAATATAAAAATCGCTGTTGACGCCATCAAAGCTGCATCGCAGCCGCATCACTTTTTGTCAGTCACCAAGGCAGGTCATTCAGCGATTGTGTCGACGAATGGCAATGAAGATTGCCACATTATTTTGCGTGGTGGTAAGGCGCCTAATTACGATGCAGCGAGTGTTGATGCAGCATGTAAAGATATCGCTGCATCCGGCTTAGCTTCGCATCTAATGATCGACGCCTCACACGCGAATAGCTCTAAAAAACCTGAAAACCAAGTACCGGTATGTGCAGATATTGCAGGACAAGTTGCGAAAGGTGATGATCGTATTATTGGTTTGATGATCGAATCCCACTTAGTCGCAGGCCGTCAGGATTTGGTGGCGGGTAAAGAACTCACCTACGGTCAATCGATTACCGATGGTTGCATCGATTGGGATAGCAGTATCACCGTATTAGAAGGTCTTGCACAGGCAGTACGCCAGCGTCGTTTGTCCAAGAGCGAATAAGAGCCACTCACCTAAAAAAACCACGCTTCTGCGTGGTTTTTTTATTTGAACTAAATCTATGGAGTAGTTACTGACCAAGCTTTGAAAGGAGTCTGCCATGGACAAAGTTCAAGTTGCTCAGCGTCATGAATACCCACACAGCATCGAGCTAGATAGCATTCCGCGCGAATTGCTAGAAATGATTTGCCATTTTCTGAATTCCGAAGACCTTGCACAATTATCTGGTGTAAATCATTCGCTCAACATGAGTCTTTCGCAGCG
>CANGJE010000021.1 GCA_947454305.1 Oxalobacteraceae bacterium | reverse complement strand
ATTCATACCCCGGGTATTTTTGTTCATCGTATTGTGGTGAACGCTAATCCAGAAAAACGTATAGAACAACGCACGGTTCGTGCACAGTAAAGCGGAGAAATTACGATGGCATGGACACGTGAAGAAATGGCCGCTCGTGCAGCGAAAGAACTGCAAGATGGCTTTTATGTAAATTTAGGCATTGGTCTGCCGACGATGGTGGCTAACTATGTTCCGAATGATATTGAAGTGTGGCTTCAATCTGAAAATGGTTTGTTAGGTATTGGGCCGTTTCCAACCGAAGACGCCGTCGATGCTGATTTGATTAATGCGGGTAAGCAAACGATTACGGCAATTCCCGGATCATCAATTTTTAGCTCGGCGGATTCATTCGGCATGATTCGCGGCGGGAAAGTGAACATCGCCATTTTAGGAGCGATGCAGGTATCCGAGCATGGTGATCTTGCAAATTGGATGATCCCCGGAAAAATGGTGAAGGGTATGGGCGGCGCGATGGACTTAGTGGCCGGTGTGCAACGCGTTGTCGTTTTGATGGAACACGTGGCCAAAGCCAAGGATGGAAGTAAATCGCACAAGCTCTTAAAAAAATGCACACTGCCTTTGACAGGTGTGGGTGTGGTTGATCGCATCATCACAGATTTGGGTGTGCTCGATGTGACGGATAAAGGATTGAAGCTAGTTGAATTAGCGCCCGGTGTGACCAAAGAAGAGTTGATTGATAGCTCAGACTGTGCGATTCATTTTTAGTCTGTCTTACTTTATTCCGGCTAGTAATTAGCAAAGCCCAGTCCATAAACAGACTGGGCCTTTTTCTTTAGGTGAACTCTTAGTGTTGTCTGCTGCCGTTGTTTAGCAACACGATGTACTAGTCGATGTACTGACCTGTTACTACCCTGATTTTTCAATCCTTTTTTTGCCCATACTTGTTTCGGTAAAACGTGCTTTGCACGATTTTTTTGAATTCAATTTACAGGGGCTGGCCATCATGCGAGGTTCTTCCGGGTTTCCTAAAAGCGATATCAACACGACGTTGGTACCTGATTCCACAGCGAGTACTGACGCAGAATTAAAAAATAGTACAGAACCTTATAAGCGATTAAAAACACGAAAACCACCCTCGGTCCGAGAAAAAGAGCGGACTCACGCTCAGGGTGATAATGTTAAAACAGGCAAGGGCTCCGCCGCCGAAAGCAAATTACACGCACCCAGTTCAAGGGAGAGCGCTAGTCCGCTTTCATCTCAAGATATGAATCAACATACACCGCCAGTTGTTTCTTCTTCGCGAAAAAATTCGCAAATGAAAAGCGAGACTCATACTAAAGCGAGTGACCTTAAAGAAATTGCGGTATCGCTAGCGCTTCGTATTCAACCTGCATTGGTTGAAAAGAAATTGGATCAATTAGAAATTGTTATGAAAGGCCTGGAAGATAATAATCTTCGATTTAACCGTCCACCACTTGTTAACTATAGCGAAATCAAGGAGTTTATTCGAACAGGAATTATCAGGGTGATCGAGTTCAGGGAGGGTGCCATTTCCGATCAGGCAGAGGATTTGCTGATACGCATGATTCGACTGGGTTGTGATCCGAATGTGGCGGATAAATATGAAAACTCGGTACTCATGTTTGCCTGTAAGGCAGGGCGATCTGCGTTGGTAAAGGTACTTCTGACCGAATGCCCCGATCTCAGAAAAGATTGGCTTAATGTGCATGGCCAAAATGCAGCGATGATGGCCTATAAATATGACAATTCGCAGCTTTATCCTTTAATCGAAGAAGCGGGTATCTCTCGACACCCTGAAAACCCAGCTATTTACATGTATCTCAGTTCATTTCAAATAACCGGCGACGATTCAACCGATTCTGAAACGGATGACTATTTAGATTTGTTTGAAGAAAATAACTTTATGAATCTTGCTGATGTGAATGGACAAACTTTACTCTTTCATGCCGTGATCCATGAAGATGTCGATTTCGTTACTTTTCTTTGCAAGCAGAAAAATTTTCCTAATGTATCGCTACGCGACCGTAATCAAAAATCTGTATTTGATTACTTAAAGCAGATCAAAGATCCAGAAAAAAAGAAAAAAATATCTGAGCTTATCTATAACTTGAGTCTGGAGACCGGTTCGCTACAACAACTCGCCAAATATACTTACTCGGGTGGTGTTTTGAAAAAAGATTAACTACTGCGCAGCCCAGCCTCCGTCCATATTCCATGCGGCTCCTCGCACTTGCGATGCGGCTGAGCTGCACAAAAACACGGCGAGTTCTCCCAACTGTTCGGGAGTAACGAATTCAGCCGATGGCTGCTTTTCTATGAGTAGCTCGTGCTTTGCTGCTTCTTGCGATAGTGATTTGTCGTGCGCGCGTGCATCGACTTGTTTTTGTACCAGCGGTGTCAGTACCCATCCCGGGCAAATTGCGTTACACGTTATGCCTGTTTGTGCGTTTTCTAATGCGGTGACTTTCGTTAAGCCGATGATGCCGTGCTTGGCAGCGACATACGCTGATTTACCAGCCGAGCCTACTAAACCATGCACCGAGGCGATATTGATGATGCGCCCCCAGTTATTTTTTTTCATGTAGGGCAAGGCTAAGCGCGAGGTGTGAAATGCTGAACTCAGGTTGATGGCAATTACAGCATCCCAGCGTTCGACTGGAAAATCTTCTACATTGGCGACGTGCTGAATACCGGCATTGTTAACTAAAATATCGATGCCACCCATTTGAGTCGCGGCCTCGCGCATCATGTGCTCGATCTCAGTCGCTTTCGACATATCAGCGCCACTGTAGATCGTGCGTACTCCATGCTGTTGAGCGATATCTTTTTGCATTTGATCAATAACGGCGGCATCGCCAAAGCCATTCAATACGATATGCGCGCCCTGAGCGGCGAGTGCATGAGCAATACCCAGACCGATGCCTGAGGTGGATCCAGTGACTAGGGCTGTTTTGCCTGAGAGTGAACGATTCTGCATTTTTTTCTCTTAAAAAGATGATCGATTACAGGGGATTGTAAGGCCAGAGACCAGTAAAATGAGGGTCTATTCAATAAATCTGGAGCGCCCTTAAATGACGCAGCCGCAAATCAACATGGTGCAGTGTCTGTCGCCGCTTGGCTTACATCACATGGCGTACAAGGAGTGGGGCGATCCGCATAATCCGGCGGTGCTTATTTGTGTGCACGGTGTCTCGCGGGTATCGGATGATTTCGATGATCTGGCTAGGGATTTATCGGATCGCTATCGTGTGATATGTCCAGATGTGGTGGGCCGCGGCCGTTCGTCCTGGCTGAAAAATCCCCATTTATATGCCGTGCCTCAGTATGTCAGCGACATGGTGACCTTAGTAGCGCGGCTTGATGTGCAGACTGTGGATTGGTTTGGAACGTCGATGGGTGGGCTGATTGGTATGGGTTTGGCATCGTTACCGGAATCGCCGATTCGCAAAATGATAATGAATGATATCGGGCCTAACTTAAATTACTCGGCCTTACTACGGATTGCAGCGTATATAGGCTTGGATAGGCACTTTGGTAGTTTTGAAGAAGGCGAGGAGTACATACGCACGGTAGCGGCTTCGTTTGGAACGCATACCAATGATCAGTGGGATAAATTGGCGCGCGATGTACTCAGACAGCAACCGGATGGAACGTGGCGGCGTCATTACGATCCATCGATTGCGAAAGCTTTTGGCAGTATGACCGAGGAGAGTGTAGTCAAAGGTGATGCAGCTTTATGGGCTGCGTATGATGCGATTCGTTGCCCCGTGTTGTTAGTGCGCGGTGAGCAATCGGATTTGCTGACTACCGAGACTGCCAAACAAATGACTGAGCGCGGACCTCGAGCACAGCTGGTTGAATTGCCTGATGTCGGTCATGCCCCGACGTTTGTGAATGCTGATCAGATAGAAATCGCGCGTCGATTTTTACTTTCTTGAGTACGGATTCAACTAGATACACAGTTCGGTATAAATAATTAGCAGAAAAATTTTACGTTATGGTATCGACTACCCTTCATGCCGAAGGTAATGAAGCATTGATCGCTGGCTTGCGTGCTGAGGATGCAGCGCGCGTGCTAGACGCTCAGGAATTTGCTCGTGCATCGTACGTTGATCGCCAGGTACCAACGGGGCAGGACGCGCTGAGTTTTTCTCGTGGTGTGGTGTCGGCATTGGCGGCATTGCGTACCGATGCTGATACGCGTATTGCGGGCATGTTGTTTGAATTGGCTGCTATCGATGAAAAAACCGCGTTACAAATTGAATCGCATTTTGGTGCCGAAGTCGCCAACATGGTTACGGGTATTCGTCAGCTCATGCGCTTGCATGAGGGTGTGATTATTCATAAAGAAGTAGGTAAGAGTAAGAACAGCGCTACCACACAGCTAGAGACCTTACGCAAGATGACGCTGGCGATGGCGACCGATATGCGAGGTGTATTTGTGCGACTGGCATCGCGCTTGACGACGCTGCGTTATTTTGCTGAATGCAAACTAGAAAACGACATGACCTTGCGCTACGCGCGTGAGACCTTTGACTTATATGCGCCGTTAGCGAATCGGCTTGGCGTGTGGCAGCTCAAATGGGAATTGGAGGATTTGTCATTTCGATTTAGTGATCCGGCAGGCTATAAGAAAATCGCCCGCATGCTTGAAGAGCGACGGATAGAGAGAGAAAGCTTTGTAGAAGAGGCTATTGTTAGACTCAAAACCGAGTTGGCGATGGCGGATATCAAGGCCGATGTGTATGGACGACCCAAGCATCTCTATAGTATCTGGAGCAAGATGCAGGGCAAGGATATTGATTTTTCGCGCTTGCATGATGTGCGTGCGTTTCGTGTGATCGTTGATGATGTAAAAACGTGCTATGCCGTTCTGTCTATCGTTCATAACATCTGGACTCCGGTGACAGAAGAATTCGATGATTACATTGCACGCCCTAAATCGAATGGCTATCAATCACTTCATACCGTAGTTCAGGCGAATGATGGCCGTACGCTAGAGGTACAGATACGTACTCAGGATATGCATCGCTTTGCCGAATATGGCGTGGCGGCGCACTGGCGCTACAAAGAAGGCAGTGGTGGTTCTGCTGATCAAAAATACGATGAAAAAATTGCCTGGCTACGACAGCTACTGACGTGGAAAAGCGAAGTCGCTGATACGGTGGTGGGGCAAGATGAGACTGATCGCCAATGGGTGGAGCAATTAAAATCGGCGTCCCTGAATGATCGCATTTATGTGATGACGCCACAGGCGCGTGTGATTGAGTTGCCGGCGGGTGCTACGCCGATTGATTTTGCGTATCACTTGCACAGCAATATCGGACATCGTTGTCGCGGAGCGAAAATCAACGGTTCTATGGTGCCATTAAATACGGCACTTAAAAATGCACAGACGGTGGAGATTATTACGGCCAAGGGTGAGGCTGCTGCTTCGGGTGCGGCAGGGCCATCGCGTGATTGGTTGTCAGATGGTTTTACTGCGAGTCAGCGTACGCGTGCAAAAATTCGCGCTTGGTTTAACGCTATCGAACAAGAAGAAACCTTGTCACATGGCCGAGCAGTACTTGAAAAAACCTTGCAGCGTGAAGGTAAGACAGCGGTCAACCTGGAAGATCTTGCGCACAAATTAGGTTTTGCCAAACTCGATGAATTGTTACTCGCGGTGGGCAATGAAAGACTGAGCCTACGTTTGATAGAGCAGGCATTGCATGCGAACGACGCAAACAAGGCGGCTCCTGTCGATGAGCAGGCGCTAACGCGCAAAAGTCGAGCATCGAGCGTTACAAAGGGTGGTAAGTCAGGCGTGCTGGTGTTGGGTACTAGTGGATTGCTAACGAGTATGGCGAGTTGCTGCAAGCCTGCGCCCCCCGACCCTATTGTTGGGTTTATTACGCGTGGTAAGGGGATTTCAATTCATCGCGCGAGCTGTAAAAATTTTTCACAAATGTGTCTGCGCGCACCAGAGCGCATGGTGCAAACCGAGTGGGGTGCATTGACCACAGATACGGTGTATCCCGTTGATGTGTTTGTCCAGGCGAGCGATAGACAAGGTTTGTTGCGCGATATCTCAGATATTTTTTTGCGCGAAAAAATCAATGTGATTGGTGTGTCGACGCGTAGCAGTAAAGGTCAGGCATTTATGTCGTTTACGGGTGAGATTTCGTCAACGGCCCAATTGCAGCGTGCACTCGGAGTAATTCGGGAAGTAAAAGGCGTGTTGGAGGTTAGGCGAACGTAAATCGAACCTAAATCGAACCTAAGGCAGCGTAAAAGAGGTGCGCTTGCAGGTTGTTGGAAGGTTTTGGCATGTCATAAAACTAAGTTTCGATGGATATCTGCCGTGTGAGGCTGGCAGAAAGATTCAAAGCTGGCTATAATCCGGCCTCTTTAGGCGCGTAGCTCAGCTGGTTAGAGCACTACCTTGACATGGTAGGGGTCGTTGGTTCGAGTCCAATCGTGCCTACCAAATTTTTCTTAAAAATCATGAGGTTTGCGTGTTTTAAGAAAACTTTGGGACTAAATTGGGACTGGTAATCTAGTTCAATTTTTTATATTCGAAGCAGGATTTTTTGTAAGAGCGAGAAAGGCACCACGGTTATGACACCGCGAACTATCACCACAATCTCTGGTTTGATTCGCTAGTCCGATTCTCGGTTTTACTATGCAGTGAGAAAAGCGCGGCTAGCCCGCGTTTTTTTATGCCTACAAACAGGCGATTCTTTGCAGGAGAATTAACATGATTTCCATTCGACTCCCCGACGGCTCGCAGCGCGAGTTTGATGCACCCGTCACCGTGGCACAGGTTGCTGCCTCAATTGGTGCTGGACTAGCTAAAGCGGCACTCGCTGGCAAGGTAGACGGTGCCTTGGTTGATACCTCGCACTTGATTAGTCAGAACGCCGAGCTCGCCATCATCACCGACAAAGATGCCGATGGCTTAGAGGTGATTCGTCACTCGACCGCGCACTTGCTGGCCTATGCCGTTAAAGAGCTTTTTCCGGATGCGCAGGTAACAATAGGACCGGTAGTCGATAACGGGTTTTATTACGATTTTTCCTACAAGCGTCCATTTACGCCTGACGATCTTGAGGCGATTGAAAAGAAGATGGCTGAACTGGTAAAGAAAGATGAGCCAGTGCAGCGTAAAGTTTTACCGCGTGATGAAGCGGTGGCGTATTTCAAATCGATTGGTGAAGCCTATAAAGCAGAGATCATTGAGTCGATTCCCGCCAATGAAGATGTGTCTTTGTATAGCGAAGGTAAATTTACCGATCTCTGTCGTGGTCCGCACGTTCCATCGACAGGTAAGTTGAAGGTATTTAAGTTGATGAAGCTAGCCGGCGCGTACTGGCGCGGCGATTCAAAAAACGAGATGTTGCAGCGTATTTACGGTACCGCTTGGGCAAAGAAAGAAGATCAAGAGGCGTATCTTCACATGTTGGAAGAAGCCGAGAAACGTGATCACCGCAAGCTGGGCAAAGTGCTGGATCTGTTTCACTTTCAAGATGAAGCACCGGGTTTGATCTTCTGGCACCCCAAGGGATGGACTGTCTGGCAGCAGGTCGAGCAATACATGCGCCGCGTCTATCAAGACAATGGCTATCAAGAAGTCAAAGCACCGCAAATTCTTGATCGCACGTTGTGGGAAAAGTCCGGGCACTGGGACAACTACAAAGACAATATGTTCACCACGGATTCGGAGAATCGGCACTATGCGTTAAAGCCGATGAATTGCCCGGGTCATGTGCAGATTTTCCGATCAAATCTTCATTCGTATCGCGAACTTCCATTGCGCTATGGCGAATTTGGTCAGTGCCATAGAAATGAGCCATCAGGATCGCTGCACGGAATGATGCGTGTGCGCGGATTTACTCAAGATGATGGCCATATTTTCTGCACCGAAGATCAAATCCTTGATGAGTGCGTAGCATTCACGGCCCTGTTACAGAAGGTGTACCGCGATTTTGGATTTAATGAAGTTATTTACAAGGTCGCTACACGTCCAGAAAAACGTGTGGGTTCGGATGATTTGTGGGACAAGGCTGAAAAAGCCTTAATCACCTCGCTCGAACGCTCTGGCTGCCACTACGAAATTTCGCCAGGCGAGGGCGCGTTCTACGGACCGAAAATTGAATACACCTTAAAAGATGCGATTGGCCGTCCCTGGCAATGCGGCACAATTCAGGTGGATTTCTCTATGCCAGTGCGCCTGGAAGCTGAATACGCGGCTGAAGATAACAGCCGCAAGGTACCGGTCATGCTGCATCGGGCTATTTTGGGATCTTTGGAACGTTTCATCGGCATGTTGATCGAAAATCACGCGGGTGCGTTGCCAGTTTGGCTAGCTCCGAGTCAGGTTAGTATTTTGAATATTTCTGAGGGTCAGGTTGAATATGCGCAAAAACTTGAGCAAAACCTGAAAAAACAAGGGTTTAGAGTACATAGTGATTTGCGCAATGAGAAAATAACCTATAAAATACGCGAGCATTCAATGCAAAAAATTCCTTACATCGTCGTTATCGGCGACAAGGAACGGGATGCAAACACAGTGGCCGTGCGTGCTCGAGGCAATGTCGATCTTGGTGTTATGAGTATCGATAGTCTGGTAGAGCGACTTCATCAAGAGGTTGCCTCCAAGGCCTGACGGATCTGCCGTCAGGTTTCCTCTCAGCAGAAGCACGGCTTAATTATTGGATTTTTGAGGATACTGCAATAGCTACTGATAAGTCGCACCGAATCAACGGTGAAATCTCCGCGCCTGAAGTGCGCTTGGCTGGTGTTGATAACGAACCTTTGGGTATAGTCAGTCTCCCCGATGCGTTCCGTCTGGCAGAGGAAGCGAATGTCGATCTCGTAGAAATCGCTCCAACCGCTGTTCCACCTGTTTGTCGTCTGATGGATTACGGCAAATTCAGATATCAGGAACAAAAGAAGGCACACGAAGCTAAGCTGAAGCAGAAAGTGATCTTAGTTAAAGAGATCAAATTTCGCCCCGGTACGGATGATGGTGACTACAACATCAAGCTGCGTAACCTTATTAAGTTCCTCGATGAGGGCGATAAGACCAAGATTACGCTGCGTTTTCGCGGTCGAGAAATGGCGCACCAGGAAATTGGTATGCGTATGTTGGAGCGACTGAAAGCGGATCTGGAGCCTTATGGTCAGATCGAACAGTTTCCAAAAATGGAAGGCCGGCAGATGGTGATGGTGCTGTCGCCGAAAAAGAAGAAGTAATTTTTGATAGAATCCGCGTCTTGCTAAAAAAGCGAGGTGCTTGGGGGGTAACCCTCAGGATGCGATGGCCTCGATGCCGTCGCCAATAAGAAGCGAGTGCAGGCATCCAAGAGCAGTGTTTTGCTGCCACCTGTAATCGTAAAAAAATGGAACTGCCTGAAAGGGCAGCGTGTGTCATGCCAAAAATGAAAACCAAGAGCAGCACGAAGAAGCGTTTTCGCGTGCGCCCAGGTGGAACGGTCAAACGTGGTCAAGCATTCAAGCGCCACATCCTGACCAAGAAAACGACCAAAAATAAACGTCAGTTACGCGGAGCTACTAATGTTCATGAAACGAACATTGACTCTATCCGCGCAATGATGCCCTTCGCTTAACCTCACTCTCGTCAATAGGAGCACACCATGCCAAGAGTAAAACGTGGGGTCACAGCACGGGCCCGTCATAAAAAAGTCTTAAACGCCGCTAAGGGTTACCGCGGTCGTCGCAGTCGCGTTTATCGCGTTGCTAAACAAGCGGTCATGCGCGCTGGTCAATACGCATATCGTGATCGTCGTAACAAGAAACGCGTATTCCGTGCACTGTGGATTACGCGTATTAATGCCGCTTCACGTGAGCATGGCCTGACATACAGCGTATTCATGAACGGCCTGAAAAAAGCGGCGATCGGTTTGGATCGTAAGGTCTTGGCTGACATGGCTGTGATGGACAAGCCAGCGTTTGCAGCGATCGTTAATCAAGTAAAGGCCACCATCGCCGCTTGATGCGAGGCGAGCGCTTCTCGCTAAGCGCTCACGCAGACGGCTGGTGACACAGACGTAGATGGGGCAGCGGTTTCGACCGATGCCCCATTATTTTTTCATCGTCATACTCAAAAAGAATTCGAGCCACATATTCCATGAGCACATTGGAACAACTCGTCGTCGCTGCTGAGACCGATTTCATCGGTGCTCAGGATCCTGCTGCGTTGGAAAACGCCAAGGCTAAATATCTAGGCAAGACTGGCTTGATTACTGAGCAGATGAAAGGCTTGGGCAAGCTTGATCCTGATGCGCGTCGCGCTCAGGGCGCAGTCATTAATGAGGCCAAGGAAAAGATTGAGTCATTGCTGTCAGCCCGGCGCCAAGCGCTGGCCGATGCGCAGATGCAGACTCGATTAAATGCTGAAGCCATCGATGTCACTCTGCCGGGTCGTGGCCGTGGTTTTGGTGGCATTCATCCCGTGATGCGTACGTGGGAGCGAGTCGAAGCCATTTTCGGGTCGATTGGTTTTGATGTGGCAGATGGCCCCGAGATTGAAACGGACTGGACTAACTTCACTGCGTTGAATAGCCCAGAGAATCATCCGGCACGTTCGATGCAGGATACGTTTTATATCGATGGCAAAGACAGTACTGGTAAGCAGCTGCTGTTGCGTACTCATACGAGTCCTATGCAAGTGCGCTATGCGCGCATGAATCGACCACCGATCAAAGTGATTGCACCGGGCCGCACGTATCGTGTTGATAGCGATGCGACGCATTCACCGATGTTTCATCAGGTCGAAGGTTTATGGATAGATACGGATATCAGCTTTGCTGATCTCAAAGGTGTTTATCTGAATTTTGTTAAAGCTTTTTTCGAAACGGATGATCTTCAGGTCCGTTTTCGTCCTTCGTATTTTCCCTTTACTGAGCCTTCCGCTGAGATCGATATTGCCTTTGGCAGTGGTCCGCTGAAAGGTCGTTGGCTTGAAGTGTCGGGCGCAGGTCAGGTTCACCCTACAGTATTAAGAAATATGGGTTTAGATCCAGAAGAGTTCATTGGGTTTGCTTTTGGCTCGGGTCTGGAGCGTCTGACCATGCTGCGTTATGGCATCAATGATTTACGTCTGTTCTACGAAGGCGACTTACGCTTTCTAAAGCAATTTAACTGACACCGTTCATTACTGGCACACCATGCAATTTTCAGAAAATTGGTTGCGTACTTTAGTCAATCCTAAGCTGACTTCGGATGAGTTGTCGCATTTGCTGACGATGGCAGGTCTCGAGGTGGAAGAGGTCGAACCAGTTGCACCGCCGTTTACCCATGTGGTGGTGGCGCAGGTGCGTGAAGTGACTCGTCATCCAAATGCTGATCGTTTGAATGTTTGTCAGGTTGATGCAGGCACAGGAACGCTACTCACGATTGTGTGCGGTGCGCCGAATGTGCGCGTGGGTATGAAAGTGCCTTGTGCGCTACCGGGTGCGAAGTTGCCACCGGGCCCGGATGGTAAATCGTTAGAAATTAAAGTGGGACAGCTGCGCGGTGTTGAATCGCAAGGCATGCTGTGTTCGGCGCGTGAGTTGTGCTTATCTGAGGATCATGGCGGTTTATTAGAATTGGCCGAAGGTGCATTGATAGGACAAAATTTTCGTGACTATCAGCAGCTCAATGATTTGAAATTCACGATTAAGCTCACCCCTAATCGTGCGGATTGTTTATCGGTGTTGGGTGTTGCGCGTGAAGTGTCGGCGTTAACTGGTGTGACTTTAAATCCACCCATCTGTAAACCGTATGCCAGTGATAGTGATGAAAAATTAAAAGTAAACATCAGCGCGCCTGATCTTTGCGGCCGTTTTTCGGGTCGTGTGATTCGTGGTTTGAACGCAAAAGCAGCAACGCCTGAATGGATGAAGCAGCGTTTGGAACGCAGTGGTCAACGACCTATCTCTGCGCTGGTTGATATATCGAACTATGTGATGTTGGAGTTGGGCCGTCCTACCCATGTGTTTGATTTGGACAAAATTCACGGCAACCTCGAAGTGCGTTGGGGGCGTAAAGGTGAGTCGCTCAAGCTCTTGAACGGGACAACCGTTGAGATTGATGATTGGGTCGGAGTGATCGCGGATGAACAGCAGGTTGAGTCACTCGCGGGAATTATGGGCGGTGATGCGACAGCGGTTTCACTCGAGACCACGAATATTTATTTAGAAGCGGCGTTCTGGTGGCCGAATGCTATTCAGGGTAGAGCCCGTCGCTATAATTTTTCTACCGATGCAGCGCATCGTTTTGAGCGTGGCGTTGATTTCGCAACGACGGTTGAGCATATCGAACGTATTACGCAGTTATTAATCGAGATTTGTGGCGTGCCTGGCCAGACTAAAGTGGGCCCAGTGGACGATCAGGTGACTCAGCTTCCTGAGCGTAAGCCAGTACGACTGCGCGTTGCTCGTGCTTCGAAGATCATCGGCATTCCTTTGGCAAGTGATGAGATTGCCACTATTTTTACGCGCTTAGGTTTGAGCCATACGCATAAAGATGATGTGTTTGAAGTGACAGCGCCTAGCTATCGCTTCGACATTGAGATTGAAGAAGATTTGATCGAAGAAATTGCGCGTGTCCACGGATTTGAAAATATCCCCGCATTGCCGCCGGTCGCTGCTAATCAGATTCGAATTTTGCCGGAGCAAAGCCGCTCATTGTTTACGGTGCGTCGACAGTTGGCTGACCTGGATTATCAGGAAGTCGTGAACTTTAGTTTTGTCGAAGCAGAAGCGGAAGTAGATTTTGCTGGAAATACGCATCCCATCCGACTTTTGAATCCGATTGCGAGTCAGATGAGTGTGATGCGCTCGCAATTGATCAGTGGTTTGGTGTCGAATATTCGTTACAACATCAACCGTAAAGCATCGCGGGTTCGCGTGTTTGAAGTGGGTGCTGTGTTCAACAATGACAGCCACGTCGTTGATGGTCCGTTAACGGTGGCAGGTATTCACCAATCTAAACATGTCGCAGCAATTGCCTACGGCCCTGTCGTAAATGAGCAATGGGGGCATGAAGCTCGCAGCGTTGATTTTTTTGATATCAAAGCGGACCTTGAAGCTTTGTGCGCACCTCAAAAGCTGCATTTTGCGCCACTGGCTCATCCTGCGTTGCACCCCGGTCGATCAGCGCAAGTCTTGGTTGATGGTGCGCCAGTGGGCTTTATTGGTGAGTTGCACCCTCGTTTACAGCAAAGTTTGGAATTACCTCTTGCACCGGTTTTGTTCGAGGTAGAGGCTGATTTTCTACAGCACAAAGCCGTGCCAATGTATGCGGAGATTTCGAAATTCCCTGCGGTCACGCGCGATTTGGCTTTGCTTGTCAAACAGTCATTAAATGTGCAAAGTATTTTTGACGTATTCGATGAGCAGCGTACGGGAAGCCAAGTCTGTCGAATCATGCAACATATTGTTTTATTTGATGAATATCGTGGAAAAGGACTGCTTCCGGACGAAAAAAGTCTTGCTTTCCGCATTACCATGCAAGATACTCAAAGCACCCTGCAAGACGACTCTATCGACGCTGCGATAAGCGCGTTTATTGATGTTGTCAACAAAAAGCTTGGGGCGACATTACGCAAATAAGCACGCCGGATTGACTTAAAAAAATACATCATGAACCACAGCAATCCTGTCGAAATGGAGTCCGTTGTTGCCGCTGATCTTGGCCGCGCTTTGCTGGCGTCGCAAGAAAACGCTGCAGCTGAAAAAGAACTTCCGACCCTGACCAAAGCCGAACTCGCTGAAATGCTGTTTGAGCAAGTCGGTCTCAATAAGCGTGAAGCCAAGGATATGGTTGAAACGTTTTTCGAAGAGATTCGTGATGCGCTTGAGCGTGGCGAGTCGGTAAAGCTTTCTGGTTTCGGGAATTTTCAGTTACGTGATAAACCGCAGCGACCGGGTCGAAATCCTAAGACCGGTCAGGAAATTCCTATTAGCGCTCGCCGTGTTGTTACCTTTCATGCTAGCCAGAAGCTAAAAGCCATGGTTGACAGCGCCACTCGGCGTTCATCTGTGCATGCTGGTTAATAATCACCGCTTCCATGAACGACCGCGCAGCCAAGCCCCTGCTGGCCCCTTTGCCTCCGATTCCGGCAAAGCGCTATTTCACTATTGGTGAAGTGAGTGAGCTGTGCGGTGTAAAGCCGCACGTCTTGCGTTACTGGGAGCAGGAGTTTACGCAGCTTAAGCCAGTCAAGCGTCGTGGTAACCGCCGCTATTACCAACATCATGAAGTGCTGCTGATACGTCGTATAAGAGAGTTGTTATACGAGCAGGGCTTCACTATCAGCGGTGCACGAAACAAACTCGATACACGTCCATCGGTTCCCGATATCCCGCTAACTCGTCTGCCTACTATAGGCAATGATATGGCCGCTCTACGAGTTGAGCTTGAAGGCATCTTGGTTTTACTGAGAGCCTGATTACTTTGCCTGTTAAAGGCACTTCCCTCATTTGATACGTCGCGTAGGCAAAAAAAAGCCCGCTCAGAGAGCGGGCTATAAATCTATATCAGAGGAGGAGATATAGAGGAGACGTCTGGATTATGCTGCTTCGCAATATATAAGGCAAATCATTATTTCGAATAATTACAATAAATTTTTCGTATAAGCCATTAGCCTTTATCGGAAGCCAAAACTGATTCAGTATGGGTTGTATCAATAAGCTACTGATTTTTAAATGGTTTACTGAGAAATTCGCCAGGGGAGTTGGTAAGTAACTGCCTAGCAATCAAATTAGTTGTTTTAATAATAACATAATATTCAAATTCGCTAAATTATTTTTAAATTGAAATCTGTTTAAGTTGGAAAATATTTAGTACACTGTTAATATGTTGCATCTATGCAAGCTTGCAATACTGAAAATTTCCTAAAAGTATTGCAATTTTTGGCGATATTTGGAATATTTCACCGTATAATTTCTTGTAAGATACAAACAGAAGGTAAAAGCTTGAAAGCTAAGCTTTAATTTCTTTGCTGATCTTTGCAAGTTTTACGAATTTTTATCACCTGAAATCTGGGAGGCCCTGTTGGCAGATTCAAATCAAAGCGGATGTTTGACGGTGGGCGAGGGTGTTGTTTTGAATGGCACGTTTGTGGTGCCTGACATCGCGTCAGTATCCGGCAGCATTGAAGGTGAAATTACTGCAAGGGAACTTATTGTTGCTAGCTCTGGGGTGATTAAGGGTAAAGTGACTGCAGATATTATTGATCTGCGTGGTGAAATTCACGACACGCTGACAGCTAAAAAATCGCTGTTCATTCGTTCGACTGGTAAGGCACTAGGATCTGTGCAATATGCAGAGATTGAAATCGAGAAGGGCGGCGATCTGCAAGGTTCGCTGCAGAAGATCGACGGAGATGGTAGCCCTTCCACGTCCTCTGGCTCCAACTGACTTAGAGGGTTGACACGTGTTCAACAAAAGACGAAACGACGAGAGGGACAGACCAGAAGCCTCTTACACTGAGGCGAGTCCCGAACCTAACGAGCCTATCATTCAGGCTGAACCGGATATGCAAGCGTCCGATCCTGATCCAGCTCAGTATGCTAACGGTAACGGTGGTGTTGCAAAACCCACTGTGAATAACCTCAAGCCTTCGATTATTAGCGAGGGCTTTGAGTTCATTGGTGAAATTCGCTCCAGTGGTTATCTGACCATTGATGGCACTGTGCGCGGCACGTTGTCTCTGCACTCTATCCAGATCGGTGTATCCGGCGTTTTGGATGGGAATGTGACGTGCGACACGATGAACGTCAAAGGTAATTTTTCTGGCGCGCTAGATTGCCGCGATCTCACGATAGGCAGTCGAGCCGTGGTCGATGGCAAAGTAAGCTTCAAGAGCATTACCATCCAACGAGGTGGTGTGGTCAAGGGCGAGCTCAAGAAAAAGCCCTGATATAACGTCATTAATAAAGTTAAAAAGCCGCCTTTTCAGGCGGCTTTTTTTTAGTCCAAGTTCTTCGGAACTAATCGGAACTAATCGGAACTAATCGGAACTAATCGGAACTAAGTGCGTTATTTCTTCTCTTGAGCCAATTTGATGACCGCTTGTGCGTCAGTCGCTGTAGTGGCATTGTTTTGCGTCTGTATCACCAAGCCCAACAGTTTTGCTCCATGTTCTACACCGATGGTGCCGTAGGTGATGTCACCGCGAACTTCAGAGTCTTTATGAAATTCAGCGCGCTCGGTCGCGTAAATATTACCTTCGATTTTTCCAGCGACCATGACACGGTGGGCAGTGACATCTCCAGATACTTCACCAGAGCGTCCAATCGCGACAGTCACTTTTTTATCTTTAGCAGTCTCGATGTTGCCAACGACTTTGCCATCGATTCTGACGCTATCGAGCAGCACCAGTCGACCGTAAATCTCCGTGGTCGCACCAATCAGGGTGTCAAACTTCTCCTGAGTGGGTAGTAACTTGTTTTGTTTCATCTTGCGGAACATCGCACTCTCCATTGCACTGGTCGCGCAGCCATTAATACCTGCAATATAACGCGATCCGGGCTGGGCCGACTTAGTATTTGTTGAGACGTAATTCGTTTGAGCTGAGCAGCTGAAGCTGAATCAACTATTTCCCAACGGCAGAACCTGTATGGGGTTGAGTACTCGCCCATAGCGGAAAACTTCATAATGCAGATGCGGGCCAGTAGAACGTCCTGTACTACCTACATCAGCGATTTTTTGGCCGCGTTTCACGGATTGGCCTTCTGTGACGTGACGCTTGCTAATGTGGGCATAGCGCGTCATGAAACCCTCTGCGTGAGTCACTTCAACGATATTGCCATAGGTATCTTCCCAGCCCGAGCGAGTCACGGTGCCATCGGCAGTAGCAAGGATGGGTGTGCCGCTCACGGCGGTAAAGTCCAGCCCTTCGTGACGGGCGAGCGTTCCGGTAAATGGATCATTACGCATACCAAAGCCACTGGTGACTTTGAAGTCGCCGCCAATAGGAACACCGGTAGGCAGAGTTTGCAGCCACAGCAATTGGCGATCCCAATCTTTGGGCATAGCGCTCACTATATTCTGGAATTGGCCAAATTCTTCCGTCGCTTCGTCAAAGGCATGTGACAAGGGTTGGCGGACATCTTGACCCGGATGGGATGAAGGAACGAGTGGTCCCCCTTTACCATCTTCGGTAATGCTACGTTTTTCTCGCAGTGTGGCGGGTGTTGCCAGTTCCATGAAACGATTTTTTAAGGCTTGCAGCTGACGAATGTCGCGTGCAGTTGAATCCAACATGTCCTGAAGCTTGGTGAGCCGCTCGCGATAGACAGATTCCATGCGGTGCTGTTCGGCTTGCGTAGTGACGCCGCCAAGGCTACGTGCCAGCTCGGGCCTCACCTCGATGGCGATTTTGAATCCGACCAGGTAGAGGAGGAAGCCCGTGGCAACCAACGCGAACGCCATAGCACAAGTTCCGATCAGCACTTTACGCGCTGTGATCGAAATAGTTCGCACATGGCCGGTTGGACCGGACACCCACATCAACTGCATGCTGTTCCCCCGTCTTGTAATTTGGTTACGCTAAGGCAACCTTTTTAGGAACTGCTAATTATAGGGTCTTTCGGAAAAAATTCACCAGAAACATGCAGGAAATATCACTTTTGGAGGCTGCTTTTTTGCTAATTATTTCGCATATGAAATATATTTTATTATTACAGAGCTTTAATGTTTTCATATAGATAATTTATGGGGGGGTGGATAGGCCTAGCTGGGCTTGAAGCAGTGCTGTCGGTACTGGGCTATGGTGCATTCGAGCGGAGGAACGAATTAACTTTAGGTTTGCGGTCAGTTAGACAAATCGATTTTTTGATCTTGAAAGTGTTTGGCTAAAGCGAAGTTGCGCGATGGCTGCTAGAAAACAAAAAAGGCGCAATCAAGCGCCGAAATTGTATAAGCAGAATTTGAAAGAGAATTTCTGAGAGATGGTCGGGGCGGCGGGATTCGAACTCGCGACCCCTTGCACCCCATGCAAGTGCGCTACCAGGCTGCGCCACGCCCCGACGAAGCGCGGATTATATCAGAGGTATGACGCGTTGAACGCTCTAGTGAAGATGCCCATTGTTTTGTCCTACGTCCTCAGGCATCTCTGCATGGACCATTTCTTCTGCAGAATCACAAAACAAAGGCGCACCACAATCATCACAAAATTCAGGAGAGAAAACTGTATCGGCATTTTGTATTTTGGTCACGCCAGCTTCACGTAATGCAGCAACGATTTGCTGCAGTGGAGATAGTGGTGGTGGTAGACCAGGCCGACGTGTTACATCGACTGGAGCTTCATCATCAGCACTTTCTTCGTCATAGAGAGGCCAGACCACGCCGTAATACACATCTGAATCGCTACTTAGACTGAAACTAATCCTGTATTCATCGACGCGCATAGCGTTGGCTTGATCACCAATTGCAGCAACAATAGCTGAGAGCTGATTGGCTTCAATCGAGAGTGAGTGCGTTAAGTAATGCACAGCAGCTTTGAGTGAAATGGGCCGCACCGCTTTGTCGGCTTCGCGACAGGCAACGTAATAAGAATCGGGTAGCAGCAAATCAATGCCACAACCAGGCAACAGCACTTGAACGCTGGGTCCAGCTTGCGTTTGCCATTGCTCAAGAACGCTACGTCGACTGAGTTGCGTATTAATACCGGCTTCCTCTTCTTCCCAGCGCAGCAATGGTTTTTTTATTTCGGCGGTAACGGCGATCAGCAGATAGCGGGTATCAGCCAAGAATGGCGCTGTTTCGGGTAGTTCGGCAGGAAGTTGAAGAGTTTTTCCATGTAACGCTGCATCAACCATACGACGAGTTAGCAAAAAAGTGTCGCAATAACTTCGAGGTAGTTGATCGATAGAGAATAGCGCGGGAGCCAGTGCAGCAAGAGTGCCTTGCGCAATGATATTGCCATGCAGATGAGTCAACACGGTTTGTATCTGCGCGGTGGATATCTGTCCGGAAGAAATCGCATAGCGTGTCCAAGCAATAATTGGAACGGCTAGCAGCAATCCCTTGTAGACTTTTCCATCATGGATCTGGGTGCAACTCGAGCTACTGGTTTCAACACCATCGAGCAGCACTTCATACGCTAGGGGATCGGTATGGAATAAATGATCAAGTGCGCTATCAATCGCCTGCTGTTGGTTATTACCCAAGAGTTTTTCCAGGTTTTGATCGATAAGATTTTCCCAATGACGACGTTCCAGTCGACTGCCAGATGTGGCCAGCGATTGGGCTAAGGTCGCCAGATTTTGGCTATCCGCTGAAAATTTTCGCGTAGGAGTTTTGAGCGAGCGACGCATGGTCTGTTCCGGTTGATGAGCAACGTGCAGAAGGTCGATTGCACCGCAAATTGGCTAGGTCACAACTAATCGTCCATGACTTGCACATGCAGTGCCTGATCGGAACAGGATTGTAAAGTAAAGCAGGGCGTTTGAAATTAAAGCCCTGTTAATAATGGCGACCCTAGGTCGCCATTAACGCCCGCGCTTTATTTTTTCTCTTCTGTTGCCGTCGCTGCTGGAGCGGCTGGAGCTGCTGCAGGTGTATCCGAAGGTGTAGTGGCTGCTGCCGGAGTAGTGGCGGGAGCAGCGTGCTCTGCTTGGCCTCCCGCTTCGCCTTGCATATCAACTTTATCGCCCATTTTAAAGACAAGTGTCAGAGCGATCGCTGCAAAAACGATGAAAGCAACAAGGATTTTCCACATGATGGTGTCCGTACCTAGGAAGAATAATTCGTATTAAAAATTTACCCGGATAGAGACGATCTCTATCCGAGTAGCTTTATACACTTAGGCTGCAAGAAGTTGGCGCAGCACGAAAGGCAAAATACCGCCGTGACGATAGTAGTCCACCTCAATCGGTGTATCGATACGCAACAGCACCTTTACTTGTTGGCTTTGGCCGTTAGCACGCTTAATAACCAAGGTCACCTCTTGTTGCGGCTTGATGTCGTGCTCAAGACCGATCAGATCGAAGCTTTCTGCACCGGTGATCTTGAGTGAATCGACGCTATCACTACCGATAAATTGCAATGGTAGTACACCCATGCCGACTAAGTTAGAACGATGAATTCGCTCGAACGAACGTGCAACCACGGCTTTAACGCCGAGCAGTTGTGTGCCTTTAGCAGCCCAATCACGTGATGAACCTGTACCATATTCTTCGCCGGCGAAAATCATAGTAGGTACATCATCAGCAATGTATTTCATTGCGGCGTCATAAATAGACATCTCCTGACCGCTAGGTTGATGAAGAGTGATACCACCTTCAACGCGCGCACCATCAGGTTGTGCAGGGATCATCAAATTCTTGATACGGACATTGGCGAATGTGCCGCGCATCATGATTTCGTGATTGCCACGACGTGAGCCATACGAATTGAAATCAGCTTTCAACACGCCATTTTCTTGCAGCCATTTACCGGCGGGACTCGATTCTTTGATCGAGCCTGCAGGAGAAATGTGATCGGTAGTAATCGAATCACCAAATACACCAAGCGCTCTGGCTGATTGAATACCCGTTGCAGCCGCTTTTGGTTGCATAGTGAAATTTTCAAAGAAGGGCGGCTCAGCGATATAGGTTGATTTAGGCCAGTTGTAGATTTGACCTTCGGCGACACCGGTGATGTCTTCCCATAACTTACCCGGCGCACCTTTCACATCCGCGTAATTGGCTTTGAATGTTTTCGCATTCATAGCGAATTTCATCAGCTTCTGAATTTCTGCACTGGTTGGCCACACATCACCGATATAAACGTCTTGACCATTCTTACCTTTACCCAAAGGTTGAGTCATGAGGTCAGTGGTTACGTTACCCGCGATAGCATAAGCAACGACCAGCGGTGGTGACGCTAAAAAGTTTGCACGAATATTAGGGTGAATACGTGCTTCGAAGTTGCGGTTACCCGATAACACGGCAGTAGCTACTACATCGTTTTTGACGATGGCTTCATTCATCGCTGGTGTGAGATCACCGGCGTTACCGATACAGGTGGTGCAACCATACGCTGTTACACCAAAACCCAGCTCTTCGAGGTAAGGCATCAAGCCCGCTGCTTCGAGATATTTAGTCACTACGCGCGATCCGGGGGCGAGTGATGTCTTGATGTGTGGTGATACTTTTAAACCAAGAGCAACCGCTTTCTTTGCCAATAAACCAGCAGCCAGCAGAACGCTAGGATTAGAGGTGTTGGTGCACGAAGTAATTGCGGCAATCAGCACATCACCGTTGTGAAGCTTGACACCATCGGAGTTAGTGTACTCAGCATCGAGGTCATCGGCCTTTTTATTAAAGCCATTGTCAGCGATCGGTTTGGCGAACAAATCTTTAAACGTATCTTTCACATGACCAATTTCGATACGATCTTGAGGACGCTTTGGACCCGCTAATGAAGGCGCAACTTTTGTTAGATCAAGCGCTACTGTTTTGCTGTAATCAATCTCGCCCAACTTAGGAATACCAAACAGGCCTTGTGCTTTGAAATAGGATTCGAAGGCATCTATTTCTGCCTTGGTGCGGCCAGTGCCGTGGAAATAATCTATGGTTGCTTCGTCGACTGGGAAGAAGCCCATGGTGGCGCCGTATTCTGGTGCCATGTTAGCGATGGTAGCGCGATCAGTGAGTGACAATGACTGCGTACCTTCGCCGAAAAATTCGACAAACTTACCAACGACTTTTTCTTTGCGCAGCATCTCAGTGATAGTCAGCACCAGATCGGTGGCTGTCACGCCTTCGCGTAATACGCCAGTGAGGTTTACACCGACGACATCAGGAGTCAGGAAATACACTGGCTGACCCAGCATGCCTGCTTCCGCTTCAATACCACCCACACCCCAGCCAACTACACCTATGCCGTTAATCATAGTGGTGTGCGAGTCAGTACCGACCAAGGTATCAGGGTAATAAACGCCTTCACGATGGTGTACGCCGCGCGCTAAGTATTCGAGATTGACTTGATGAACAATCCCAAAGCCCGGTGGAACAACGCCAAACGTATCAAACGCTTGCATGCCCCATTTCATAAACTGATAGCGCTCGTTATTACGCTTGAACTCCAGTTTCATGTTGAGATCGAGTGCATTTTTATCGCGGAAGTGATCAATCTGCACAGAGTGGTCAACAACCAAATCGACAGGTACCAATGGTTCGATGTTTTTAGGGTTTTTGCCCATTTTGGAGGCGACGCCGCGCATAGCAGCAAGGTCAGCCAAAAGAGGTACACCAGTAAAATCTTGCAGAACAACACGTGCTACGACAAAAGGAATTTCATCGGTTCGTGCCGCATTCGGCTTCCAGCTGGCGAGTTGACGCACATGGGCTTCGGTAACTTTTTTACCATCGCAGTTACGCAGTACCGACTCAAGGACGATGCGGATAGAAACCGGCAGCCGATCAATATCGATGCCAGTTGATTTTTTCAGTGCAGGCAATGAATAAAATTTACCCTTTTTAGTTCCAGAAATCTTGAATTCCTTGAGCGTTTTAAGCGTGTTATGCGACATGTGCACTCCTTGTTTTTAATCGTAATCTTGAATTAACTTTGGTAATTATTTAGTGCTTAACTTCCTATGGTGAGCGCGCTGCTCACGTAAATTATTATTTTGCTCTCGCTACCGTTGTGCATTCACTCACGACGGGCGTTCCTTCTTGACCATCCAACAGCATGGCCTTCGTCGGTATGCTGATCCAAATCAGACCGCTTTGAGGATGCTCGAAGCGATTGACTCCTGTTGTGGTTACTACTCGCTTCATCCGGTACACGTAACCTTGCCAAATCATTTCGATCACATTGTCTCTGCGGTGATCACCCGCTATCGACATCCGTAGCCCGTATTCACACATCAGCTCGGTTTGAGCAGCATTGGCTAATCCGCTCAGCAATGAGGCAGTGACGACAAAAATTAAAATCACATATCGCATACTGCCTCCTGTGCATTACGTTTAGTTAAAGCAGTTCGTCCGCCTTTTCTGGCAACGCCTGCCCGGTTTGTTTGGCCCGCTTTAATACAGTCCAGTAATAGCGATAACTTGCCCGATCGTGCAGCTTACCTTGGTGTTGGATCGGCCCCCAATTATTTGCACGTGCAGCAAGCAAAATTGCGGCGGCGTCTTCTGTTTCATGCACTGTCGGAGCAAAGGCTGCCAGTATCGGTTTGATCTGGTCAGGGTGAATACTCCACATGCGTTGGTAACCAAACTGTCGGCACGCCAGAGTAGCATCGCTGGCAACCACCGACAGATCTCTAATTTCAGTGCACACATTATGCGAGGCGACTTTGCCATGCGCGTGACAAGCTGCCGATATTTCTACTTTGGCACGCGTCACCAGCGGATGACTAAATTGGCCGGGGCTACGCATCGCATCACCAGGCACAGCACCGAAGTGTGCTGACACAAAATCCATCACGCCAAAGGATAGGCACTCAATACCCGCCAACCCCGCAATATCCCACACCTGGTGCAGAGCCTGATGGGTTTCAATCAGAACATGAATCGGCAGTGCAGGGCGTCCTGCAGCTGATGCATGATGCACTATGGTTTTGACCGCTGATTTGAGCT
This sequence comes from Oxalobacteraceae bacterium, assembly GCA_947454305.1. Taxonomy (GTDB): domain Bacteria; phylum Pseudomonadota; class Gammaproteobacteria; order Burkholderiales; family Burkholderiaceae_D; genus Pernthalerella. The sequence continues at coordinate 11,886 of CANGJE010000021.1, read as the reverse complement.
GAGTGAGGCTTTCTACCTTGGGGATGACAAGGTAGGCTAGTTTGTCGGCGGCTAGTTTGCAGATAGTCGCTACATCTTGTTCGAAGAAAGGGCTGTCCGCATCATGCACGCGTGCGCCTATGCGATTGAAACGATTGTCTGAGCTAGAAAGAAGTTCGCCGACGAGTTTAGCGTGTGCCGCTTCATTGCCTGCAGCCGCGCCATCTTCACAATCAAACGTAATATCGAATACGGGGCCAAGCTCTTGCTGAAGCGCGAGTGATTTGCGCATCAATTTTTCTGAGCCTGCGTAATGATCGCAGACCGGTATGGCAACCGGCTGGTGTGTACCCTGAAACAAAACCTCGGATGCGTGCATGAGGAAAGAGTAGGACAGTAGTGCGGGTTATTGAAGGCGCAGGGAGACCGTGTGGCCTACCTGCGCGCAGTAGAGTTAAGGCAGCAGGTGCTTAATGCCGTCTTTTTCTTCAGTCAGTTCTTTCAGCGTGATGTTGATACGCTCTTGTGAGAATGCGTCAATCTCGAGTCCTTGCACAATCGTGTATTCGCCATTTTGTGTGGTGACTGGAAAACCAAACATCACATCTTTAGGAATGCCGTAAGAACCATCAGATGGAATTCCCATCGTGGTCCATTTACCGTTAGTGCCGAGTACCCAATCACGAACGTGATCAATCGCAGCATTGGCCGCTGAAGCAGCAGAGGAGAGTCCGCGTGCTTCAATAATGGCGCCACCGCGTTTGCCGACAGTCGGCAAAAAGACATCTTTATTCCATGCTTCATCGTTGATCATGGTTTTGACTGAGTTGCCCTCAATAGTGGCAAATCGATAGTCGGCGTACATGGTGGGCGAGTGATTGCCCCAGACGCAGAGCTTTTCGATAGCCGCTACAGGTTTGCCCGTTTTTGCCGCTACTTGTGACAGTGCACGGTTGTGATCCAATCGCAGCATGGCGGTGAAATTTTTAGCAGGCAGGCTAGGCGCAGATTTCATTGCGATGTAAGCGTTGGTATTGGCTGGATTACCTACCACCAGTACTTTGACATTACGTGAAGCCACAGCATCCAACGCTTTACCTTGAACAGTAAAGATCTGGGCATTCGCCTCGAGCAAATCTTTACGCTCCATGCCAGGCCCGCGTGGACGGGCGCCAACCAGCAGAGCCACGTCAGCATCTTTAAATGCGGTCATTGGATCAGAGTGCGCTGTCATGCCGGCCAACAGAGGAAACGCGCAATCGTCCACTTCCATCATCACGCCCTTGAGGGCTTTTTGCGCTTTTTCGTCAGGAATTTCGAGTAACTGAAGTATCACAGGCTGGTCTTTACCCAGCATATCGCCATTAGCGATGCGAAACAGTAATGAGTAGCCGATCTGGCCAGCGGCGCCGGTCACAGCGACGCGCATAGGGGCTTTAGCCATAGTGAGTCTCCAATCAGTCGAATAGTGTGCAAATTAGGTAAGACCCTCTTTGGGAGGGTCCCAGCGTTGCTCGCGAGTTTAGGGGTAGGCCGGCACCTCTGTCAATGCGTATCTTATATCTTATATAAGACATATTACTGCACAATTTTCTGGACGTTGAACGGGTATCTGTGGTGAAATCTGCAGCTATGAGCCAATCAGTCACCACGCCAGCCACTTCAGGTTCGGCCGCCAGTGCAAGCGGTCCTGGGGCAGCGTCGCCCACCTTCAGCCCTTTGTATCAGCAAATTAAATCGCTGATCGTACAAAGTTTGCAGTCGGGTGAGTGGAAACCGGGTGAGTTAATCCCCAGCGAAGTCGAGTTAGCATTTCGATATAAGGTTAGCCAAGGTACGGTTAGAAAAGCTATCGACGAGCTTTCTGCCGAAAACCTAGTGGTTCGTCGCCAAGGCAAAGGCACCTTTGTCGCCACTCATCATGAAGCGCGTGTTCAATTTCGTTTTTTGCGTTTGTCACCTGATGGTGGCGAGGCACATCAACCTGAAAATCACATCATTGAAGTCAAGCGTATGCGTGGCCCCGCCGAAGTGGCCCGCGTGCTTGATATTAAGGCCGGCGATTCCGTTATTTTTATACGGCGTGTTCAGTATTTTGATGCGGCGCCAATCATTCTTGAAGAGATCTGGCTGCCTGGAGCTATATTCAAAGGTTTAACGTCAGAGCGATTGGCGGAATACAAAGGGCCGATGTATGGTTTGTTCGAAACTGAATTCGGCACCCAGATGATACGAGCATCTGAAAAGCTCAAGGCTGTGCCCGCGGATGCCACGGCAGCAGAATTACTCAAAGTACCGCTCGGTAGCCCGCTGTTAAACGTTGATCGCGTGGCTTACACCTACGGTGACCGGCCGGTCGAATTACGACGCGCATTATATGCAACCGAAAGTCACCACTATCACAATGAACTTAGTTAATGCGAGCGGGGCGGTAATCGTAACGCGCCGAACTTTTTTAGCCCAAACAGATAGAATCTGGGCTTTGCACAACAAGATAGACATCGTTGGAGAAGATGCTCATGCCTGAAGCAAGAAATACTAAACGCTTTACCAACATTCACATCACCGACATTTTGCGCTATCGCTTGCCGCTCTCCGGCATCGTATCGATTTTGCATCGAGTCAGTGGCGCGATGATGTTTTTGTTGTTGCCCTTTATTCTTTACATCTTCGATCTTTCAATTACTTCCGAAATTTCCTTCGCATATTTGCAGGGTTTTGCCAGTCACTGGTTCGTAAAATTACTGATTCTCGGACTTTCCTGGGCTTACCTGCATCACTTTTGTGCGGGTGTTCGTCACTTGATTATGGATGCGCACATTGGGCTATCGAAAGAGGGTTCATCTAAATCAGCGCGTTCGGTATTTTTTGTCAGCGTGCCTTTGGCCTTGCTGGTTGCATTGAAACTGTTTGGAGATTTTTAAGATGGACAACAATATCGGACCTAAGCGTCTGGTGGTAGGCGCGCACTATGGATTGAGAGATTGGCTGGCTCAACGCGCTACAGCGATTGTGATGGCTGTTTTTACGATCGTTTTGCTTGTTCTTTTTCTCGGCGCTGGAGAATTTACTTATGAAGCCTGGGCGGGTTTGTATGCTCAGCAGTGGTTCAAACTATTTGCGTTCGTAACCTTCATGTCCTTGTATTACCACGCGTGGGTGGGTGTTCGCGACATTTGGATGGATTACGTTAAACCCGTAGCCGTAAGACTGTTATTGCAAGTGCTGACAATTCTCTGGTTAGTCGGTTGTGCCGGCTGGACAGTTCAGATTCTGTGGAGAGTGTAAACGTGACATCGATTAAATCCTCCATTCCATCACGACGCTTCGACGCAGTTATCGTCGGTGCAGGTGGTTCCGGCATGCGTGCATCGTTACAACTGGCCCAAGCTGGTTTAAACGTTGCTGTGCTTTCAAAAGTTTTTCCAACGCGTTCACATACCGTTGCTGCGCAAGGGGGTATCGGTGCATCCCTGGGCAATATGTCAGAAGACAATTGGTACTGGCATATGTTCGACACCGTGAAAGGTAGCGATTACCTAGGCGACCAAGATGCGATTGAATTCATGTGTCGCGAAGCACCCAAAGTAGTTTACGAGCTTGAACATTTGGGTATGCCGTTTGATCGCAATCCCGATGGCACTATTTATCAGCGTCCTTTTGGTGGGCATACAGCTAACTTCGGTGAAAAACCCGTTCAACGTGCGTGCGCCGCAGCTGATCGTACTGGTCATGCCATGTTGCACACGCTGTATCAGCGTAATGTTCAAGCTAGAACCCATTTCTTTGTTGAGTGGATGGCGATTGATCTGGTGCGCGATGCAGATGGCGATGTTGTCGGTGTCGTTGCACTAGAAATGGAAACCGGCGAAGTCATGGTGCTTGAAGCGAAGACCACCGTGTTTGCTACTGGCGGTGCCGGCCGTATTTGGGCTGCATCGACGAATGCTTTCATCAATACGGGTGATGGCATGGGCATGGCTGCACGTGCAGGCTTGCCACTCGAAGATATGGAATTCTGGCAGTTCCATCCCACCGGCGTTGCAGGCGCTGGCGTGTTGATCACCGAAGGTGTGCGTGGTGAGGGTGGGATTTTGATCAACAGCGAAGGTGAGCGCTTCATGGAGCGTTACGCGCCTACGCTGAAAGATTTAGCGCCGCGCGATTTTATTTCGCGCTCTATGGATCAGGAAATTAAAGAAGGCCGTGGTTGCGGTCCGAAAAAAGATCACGTCTTACTCGATCTGCGTCACATCGGTGCTGACACTATACGCAAGCGTCTGCCATCGATTCTTGAAATTGGCCATAAATTTGCCAACGTTGATGCAACGCGTGAGCCGATTCCAGTCGTGCCTACAATTCACTATCAAATGGGTGGTATTCCTACCAACATACATGGTCAGGTAGTCGCGCCTAAAAACGGTAGTCAAGAAATCGTACGCGGTTTGTATGCCATTGGCGAATGTGCGTGCGTATCTGTTCACGGTGCCAATCGTCTCGGTACAAACTCTTTGCTTGATTTGTTGGTGTTTGGTCGCGCTGCAGGTAACCACATTGTTGATAGCAAGCTCAAAGAGCAGCATCACAAGGACTTACCCGCGGATGGTGCAGATTTTGCATTGTCACGCTTAGCTCATTTAGAAGCATCGACAGGTTCAGAGCGAGTGCAAGACGTTGCTAACGACATTCGCAAAACTATGCAGCATTATTGCAGCGTGTTCCGTACTCAAGAGCTGCTAGACGAAGGCGTTAAACACATCGCGGAACTCGATGAGCGTCGTAAGCATGTCTCGTTCAAAGATAAATCCAAAGTGTTCAATACAGCGCGAGTAGAAGCGTTAGAACTCGACAACCTGATTGAAACAGCGAAAGCCACTATTGTCTCAGCCGCAGCTCGCAAAGAATCGCGTGGTGCGCATGCGCATCGCGATCACGAAAAACGTGATGATGAAAACTGGATGAAACACACGCTGTGGTTCTCCGAAGGCAATCGACTCGATTACAAGCCCGTGGTTACCAAGCCACTGACTGTTGAAACGTTTAAACCCAAGGCACGTACCTTCTAAGCTCGGAAAAATCATGACTCGTACTGTCAAATTTCAGATTTATCGTTACGACCCAGATCGTGATGCAAAACCGTATATGCAGGACCTCACGGTCACGCTGCAAGATACCGATAAGATGTTGCTCGATGCGTTACAACGTATCAAAGCCGATGTCGATGATTCACTGGCGCTGCGTCGTTCGTGCCGTGAAGGTGTGTGCGGCTCCGATGCGATGAACATCAATGGCAAAAATGGTCTTGCTTGCACCACCAACCTCAATGAATTGACCGAACCCATTGTGCTGCGTCCGCTGCCAGGTTTGCCAGTGATTCGAGATCTGATCGTCGATATGACGAACTTCTTCAAGCAATATCATTCGATCAAACCGTATTTGGTCAACAACACCATACCGCCTGAAAAAGAACGCCTGCAAATGCCTGCCGAGCGTGAAGAATTAGACGGCTTGTATGAATGCATATTGTGCGCGTGCTGCTCAACTTCGTGCCCATCGTTCTGGTGGAATCCCGATAAATTCGTTGGCCCTGCTGGTTTGTTGCAAGCCTATCGCTTTATCGCTGATAGCCGCGATGAAGCCACTGCTGAGCGCTTAGATAATCTCGAAGATCCGTATCGCTTGTTCCGTTGCCATTCGATTATGAATTGCGTTGATGTATGCCCCAAGGGCCTCAATCCAAACAAAGCGATTGGCAAAATTAAAGAGCTGCTAGTACGACGCGCTGTATAGTTTGATGGAAAGCGGCAGACATCAGGACGACCCAGCGCGCCGCGCACGATTACGTTGGCGCAGCCGTAGGGGATTGCTAGAGAACGATCTGATTCTGACTCGCTTTCTGGATTTGCATGAAGCGACATTGAGTGATGACGAGGTGGATGCACTGACCCGCTTACTCGAGTTGCCAGACAACGATTTGATGACTCTTTTGCTGGGACAAAACGATCCCACCGAGGCCTTAGATCTACCGAACGTTAAATCGCTTTTAGTGCGATTACGTGCGGCATAAATATATGCGTGTGGTTTCGCAGCTAGACGAATCCAACAACATACTGTGAATTTTGTTATTTTTTGAATCGAAGGTGGAGCCATGACCCAATCTGACACCAAAGCAACGCTGTCTTTTTCCGATGGCTCGCCATCCATTGATTTCCCGATCTACAAAGGCTCGATAGGGCCCGACGTTGTCGATATCCGCAAACTCTACGGCGCCACTGGCAAATTCACCTACGACCCCGGCTTCATGTCGACCGCAGCGTGTAATTCATCGATTACCTACATCGATGGCGATAAAGGTGAGCTACTGTATCGCGGCTATCCCATCGAACAATTAGCAGTGAACTGCGACTTTCTCGAAACCTGCTATCTCCTGTTAAATGGAGAACTGCCTAACGCGAAACAGAAAGATGTTTTCGTCGACACCGTAACGCATCACACCATGGTGCACGAGCAGATGCAGTTCTTTTTCCGCGGCTTCCGTCGTGATGCGCATCCTATGTCAGTGTTGGTCGGTACTGTCGGAGCGTTGGCGTCGTTCTATCATGACTCGCTTGATATCAATGACCCACATCATCGCGACGTATCCGCAATTCGTTTAATCGCCAAGATGCCAACCCTGGTGGCCATGGCGTATAAATATTCTATCGGTCAGCCGTTTATTTATCCACGTAATGATTTGTCTTACAGCGCAAACTTCATGCGCATGATGTTTGCTACACCCGCTGAAGACTACAAAATTAATGATGTGTTAGTGCGCGCATTAGATCGCATCTTGATCTTGCATGCCGATCACGAACAAAATGCATCAACATCGACAGTACGATTAGCCGGCTCATCAGGTGCCAATCCGTTTGCGTGTATCGCCGCAGGTATTGCTTGCCTGTGGGGTCCGGCACATGGTGGCGCTAATGAAGCTGCACTCAACATGCTCAAAGAAATCGGCACAGTCGATAAGATTGGCGAATTCGTCAAACAAGTTAAAGATAAAAACTCTGGCGTTAAATTGATGGGTTTTGGCCATCGTGTGTATAAAAACTACGATCCGCGCGCCAAGCTCATGCGTGAAACTTGCTACGAAGTGCTAAACGAATTGGGTCTAGAAAATGATCCACTGTTTAAGCTGGCAATGGCATTAGAAAAAGTCGCTTTGGAAGACGAGTACTTTGTATCGCGTAAGCTATATCCAAATGTCGATTTTTATTCTGGCATCGTGCAATCGGCGCTGGGTATTCCAGTGTCACTGTTCACCGGTATTTTTGCCATGGCACGTACCGTTGGCTGGATTGCACAGTGGAATGAAATGATTTCCGATCCAGAACAGAAAATTGGTCGTCCACGTCAGTTGTTTGTGGGTGCGCCTAAACGTGACGTTGCGCCCATAGCTAAGCGCTGATTACAAGTTTTTGTTCAACCAAAAAGCGGGCTGTGGCCCGCTTTTTTCATGTTCCAAAGCATCAACGCTGTGGTATTCTGCGCGCGTAGTCGTAAAGTCGTATGTAGCGCAGTCCACGGAGCGGAAAGCCCGTAAAGTGGATGGTTATGTGGCCCTCGATTGAGGTCCGGTCGGAAGTTGTAGGCGCCTTGCCTAGTACTTCCTAACCCCCATACTCTCGCGAAGCGCGAGCAAAAGGTGAGCCAAATGATGCAGCAGCACTTCTCCAACTCCTATCTGTTTGGAGGGAATGCCCCGTACGTGGAAGAACTCTACGAGGCCTACCTTCTTAATCCCGGTGCAGTTCCTGACAATTGGCGAGCGTATTTCGACGCCATGCAGCACGTGCCGGCTGTCGATGGTTCTGATCGTCCCGATGTTCCCCATGCCAGCGTGGTGGCTTCCTTTGCCGAGCGCGCAAAGCTAGGCCCGATTCGCACGGTGTCTGCTTCGGCGGATGCAGAGATGGGTAGAAAACGCGTGGCGGTCACGCAGCTGATTGCAGCTTATCGCTTCCTCGGTACTCAGTGGGCCAATCTGGATCCACTGCAGCGCCAGGAACGTCCTGCGATTCCTGAGCTAGAGCCTTCGTTCTATGGTTTCTCCGATGCGGACATGGATACCGTGTTCAACATCAGCAATACCTATTTTGGTGGCGAGACCGCGACCCTGCGCGATTTGTTGCAGGCGTTACGCGATACCTACTGCCGCAGCATAGGCGCCGAATTTCAGTATATGACCGATCCAGCCCAAAAACGCTGGATGCAAGAGCGCTTGGAAGCGTCGCGCTCTACCGGTAATTTCACGCGCGAACAAAAGCAGCACATTCTTGATCGTTTGACGGCTGCTGAAGGCCTAGAGCGCTATTTGCACACCAAATATGTGGGTCAAAAACGCTTCTCGCTCGAAGGTGGCGAAAGTTTCATCGCTTCGTTAGATGAAACCATTCAGCGCGCGGGTAGCCAAGGCATACAAGAGATTGTGATTGGCATGGCGCACCGCGGCCGACTGAATGTGTTGGTCAATATTTTGGGCAAGATGCCGCAAGATTTGTTTGCCGAATTTGAAGGTAAACACGCCGATGATCTGCCTGCAGGCGATGTGAAATATCACCAAGGCTTCTCGAGTGATATTTCCACCCCCGGCGGCCCTGTGCATTTATCGCTAGCCTTTAATCCTTCGCATTTAGAGATCGTTAATCCTGTGGTTGAGGGTTCGGTCAAAGCGCGTATGGATAGGCGTAGTGACAAAGAAGGTAAACAAGTATTGCCGATTCTGGTTCATGGCGATGCCGCGTTTGCGGGGCAGGGCGTTGTGATGGAAACCCTCAACCTTGCGCAGACTCGTGGCTATGGTACGGGCGGCACAGTACATATCGTTATTAATAACCAAATTGGTTTTACCACTTCCGATCCGCGTGACACACGTTCGACGCTGTACTGCTCGGACGTAGTGAAGATGATTGAAGTACCAGTCTTGCATGTGAATGGTGATGATCCTGAAGCGGTGGTGTTTGCTACACAGATCGCGCTTGATTTCCGTATGCAGTTCCAAAAAGATGTGGTGGTCGATATTGTTTGCTTCCGCAAGCTAGGCCACAACGAGCAAGATACACCGGCGCTGACTCAGCCATTGATGTACAAAAAAATCGGACAGCATCCCGGCACGCGCAAACTCTACGCAGACAAGTTATCTACGCAGGGTACGATTGCTGCTGATGGTGGCGATGCGATGGTTAAAGCGTTTCGCGATGCGATGGATGCGGGACGCAGCTCGATTGATCCGGTTATTTCCAGCTTCAAAAATAAGTACGCGGTTGACTGGATGCCTTTCCTCAATCGCAAATGGACGGATGCGGCTGACACCTCCGTGCCGATTACTGAGCTAAAGCGTTTGTCTGAGCGGATTACCACCTTGCCTCAGAATTTCAAAGCTCACCCGCTGGTAGAAAAAGTATTAGCTGATCGTGCGGCGATGGGGCGTGGTGAAGTGAATCTGGATTGGGGTATGGGTGAACATCTCGCCTTTGCTACCCTGGTTTCGTCAGGATATGCCATTCGTATTACCGGCCAAGATGCGGGTCGTGGCACATTCACGCACCGTCACTCAGTACTGCATGATCAAAATCGTGAGAAGTGGGATGCAGGTAGTTATATTCCGCTGCAGCATGTATCGGATCAACAAGCTCCGTTTACCGTTATCGATTCCGTTTTATCAGAAGAAGCGGTGTTAGGTTTTGAGTATGGCTACTCAACAGCTGAACCGAATACGCTGACAATTTGGGAAGCGCAGTTCGGCGATTTTGCGAACGGTGCGCAAGTCGTTATCGATCAATTCATTAGTTCGGGTGAAGTGAAATGGGGTCGCGCATCAGGTTTAGTCATGATGCTGCCGCATGGTTACGAAGGTCAGGGCCCAGAGCATTCATCAGCACGGATAGAACGTTTTCTGCAGCTGAGCGCCGATAACAATATGCAGGTCGTTCAACCAACAACTGCTGCACAGATTTTCCATCTGTTGCGCCGTCAAATGATTCGGCTGTTTCGCAAGCCGCTGGTCATCTTTACGCCGAAGTCGTTATTGCGTAACAAAGATGCTGGCTCACCGTTGTCTGAGTTGGTTAAAGGCTCATTCCACACAGTGATCGGTGAAGTTGATGAAGCGATAGATCCGAAAAAAGTAAAACGTGTGCTGGCCTGTTCCGGCAAGGTGTACTTTGATTTGGTGAATGCACGTAAAGAGCGCGGAGTAAACGATGTAGCAATTATTCGCATCGAGCAGCTCTATCCGTTCCCACACAAAGCATTTGCGACTGAACTGAAATCGTTCCCTAACTTGAGTGAATTGGTTTGGGTGCAGGATGAACCACAAAATCAGGGAGCTTGGTTCCAGATTCAGCACAACATCTTTGAAAATCTGGCAGAAGGACAAAAGCTAGCGTATTCAGGCCGTCCTGCGAGTGCGTCACCTGCGGTCGGTTATTACGACAAGCATTACGCGCAGCAAAAAGCGCTGATTGATACAGCTTTCGCGAAGCTCAAAGGCTTCATCCTGACGAAATAAAGATAGACCCCGCGGCGAGCCGGATGCCGGCTGCCGTGCGAACAAACCGAAACGGAGAGTGATATGGCAATTCTGGAAGTTCAGGTACCCCAACTGTCAGAGTCGGTCGCTGAAGCGACGCTACTGCAGTGGCACAAAAAAGTGGGCGAAGCAGTCGCTCGTGATGAAAACCTCATTGATATCGAAACCGACAAAGTGGTGCTGGAGTTGCCCGCACCTGCGCAAGGCGTCATCATTGAGATTGTTAAAGGTGACGGTAGCACCGTAGTCGCCGGTGAGGTCATCGCTCGTATTGATACGGAAGCCTCGGCATCAGTAGCGGCACCAGCCGCTGCAGCACCGGCTGCATCGGCGTCACCTGCGCCCGCATCCAAAGCAGCTGCAGCTCCTGCGACGTCGGCAGCCAGTGGCAGTATCGCCATGCCTGCGGCGGCAAAAATGCTATCCGAAAATAACCTCTCTGCAGATGCTGTTTCGGGCACTGGCAAAGATGGCCGCGTTACTAAAGGTGATGTGATCAATGCCTTGAGTCAGCCTAAGCCTGCAGCACCGGCTGCTGCGGCTCCCGCTGCACGTGCAGCGTTGCCTAGTGTTGCAGTACCTACCTCCGTTGATCTTGGTGATCGCCCTGAGCAGCGTGTGCCTATGAGTCGTCTGCGGGCGCGTATTGCAGAGCGCTTACTTGAGTCGCAATCGACCAATGCCATCTTGACGACCTTCAACGAGGTCAACATGCAGCCGGTAATGGATTTGCGGAATAAGTTCAAAGATAAATTTGAAAAAGAACACGGTGTGAAGATGGGATTCATGTCCTTCTTCGTTAAAGCGGCCGTCGCTGCCTTGAAAAAATATCCGGTGTTAAATGCTTCTATCGATGGTAACGATGTTGTGTATCACGGTTATTTCGATATTGGTATCGCGGTGGGTTCTCCACGTGGTTTGGTGGTGCCGATTTTGCGCAATGTCGATCAAATGAGCATTGCCGACATAGAGAAAAAAATTGGTGAGTTTGGTCAAAAGGCGAAAGACGGTAAGTTGACGTTAGATGATCTGACTGGCGGTACGTTCTCGATATCGAATGGCGGCGTATTTGGCTCTATGCTTTCAACACCGATTATCAATCCACCGCAGTCAGCGATTTTAGGTGTACACGCAACTAAAGATCGTGCGGTCGTTGAAAATGGACAGATTGTGATTAGGCCCATCAACTATCTCGCGATGTCGTATGACCATCGCTTGATTGATGGACGTGAAGCGGTGCTTGGTTTGGTAGCGATGAAAGAAACGCTGGAAGATCCGGCACGACTCTTACTCGATCTGTAAGGGGCGGCCATGTCAAAAAGTTTTGATGTTGT
>CANGJE010000020.1 GCA_947454305.1 Oxalobacteraceae bacterium | reverse complement strand
GTCGTTGATCCTGCATCTTGTATGAAGGTTTGCGGCATCAGCGCTCCATCACCCGCAGGTCCAGCGGCATCGATAAAATTTCGCATAGAGAGCGTCCAACTACCCAACAGCGGAACGCGCCAACCGGAAGCCTGTACACCACGCGCAATATTCGCCAGCTCGGGACCAATTCCCCACACCACTAACGCCGATGCACCTGCTGCACGCGCGCGTTTTATTAACCCACTCATATCGGTATCGCCGACTTTAAAGCGATATTCTCCAATAACATCTAAACCAGCGAGTCGTGCCTGTTCAGCGAAAGCCGCCACACCACTGTCACCATAAGGCGTGGTATCGGCCATTAAAGCGATGCGAATAAGTGATCTGCGTTTCAAATCTGCAGCAAGCACTTTGGCTTCGAGATCAAGCGTAGGAGAAACACGAAAGATGAAATTCACCTTTTGAGCGGGCGGTGAAAATTTACGTGTCAGTGCTGGCCCTGTGGACACCGCAACCACCAGCGGAATTTTTGCCTTCTGGTAGTAGTCTATCGATGCAAGGCCCACACCGGTGTTGACGATACCAATGGTGGCGACAACTTTTAAGCGAGTCAGCTCATCAGCGATTTTGCCACCGGTTTCATTGTTAGCGGTGTCATCGCGTTCAATCAACTCAATGGGCAAGCCATTAATGCCGCCTGAACTGTTGATCTCTTCAACGGCAAGTCGTACGCCATTGCGCATACTCTCGCCCATGGGGCTGGACCCTCCGGTAAACGGCCCACTAAGCCCAATACGGATCGCTTGAGCGTGAATTTCTGTAACGAGACATGCCAGACTAACGATCAACAAAATTTTTGTTAAGCAAAGGCGTCGATTTATAAAACAGTAGCAAGCATCCAAAGCAGTCTCCTTGTTGAATGAATGCCGCATTTCATGCCATCGCTACCCTGCTGTCTAGACTTACACAGTATTTGTGGCGCAGATCACACCGAGTACTGCGCTTGAAGCCCAAAATAAAAAAAGCCCGCAGGGTATGCGGGCTTTAGTATCGAACGACGATTTATTTATGAAGGGCGCTTCATGCTGCAAGAAGTCGGCTGAGCGGCTACATAGGGATCAACCTTTTGATCCGTGCGCCAGCCGTAACCGGTATTTTCCTGATCAAACTTCACTGTCTTGCCATTCGTTTTAACCCAGGTAGTCACATACAGCGGTTGTTGTAGCTGGTGATCTGTCTTACGCATCTCCACTTCACCATTCAAGCTTTTGAATTTTTGCCCTTCCATCGCGAAGGCAACTTTAACCGGATCTGTCGATTTAGCCTGATTCACACCCTTAGCAAGCAACTGTATGCCTGAGTAGGTTGTTACAGCGTACAAGTCATCATTGAATTTCTTTTTGAATTCTTCAATGATTTCTTTGCCAGCATAGGTTTCATTGTTGACGTTCCATGTGCCTACGTAGCGCACGTGGTTAGCCGCTGCCGCACCCATCACCGTAGGGACACCCGTGGTGTAACCGTAATAGGTATAAAACTGCGCTTTTAGATCCGATTCGCGTGCGGCTTTAACCAGCAACGCCAAATCCGAACCCCAGTTGCCAGTAATCACCGTGTCAGCGCCGCTAGCACTGATCTTCGCTACGTAGGGTGCGAAATCTTTTACGCTTCCAATCGGATGCAAATCATCACCGACGATTTCGATATCCGGACGTTTGCGCTTGAGATATTCCTTAGCTGCGCGAGTTACTTGCTGACCGTGTGCATAGTTTTGACCAATGATGTAGACCTTTTTAACAGTCTTATCGGCTGCTAGGTAGGTGGTCATCGCTTCCATTTTCATATCGGAATTCGCATCCAACCTGAAATGCCAAAAACTGCATTTGCTATTTGTGAGATCAGGATCCACAGCCGCATAATTTAAGAAGACGATTTCTTTACCTGGATTGCGTTCATTATGCTTATTAATAGCATCGATCAACGCACCCGCCGCTCCGGAACCATTGCCTTGAACGATATAGCGATACCCCTGATCAATCACGGTTTTTAAGACAGTCAAGGATTCTTGCGGGCTTGCTTTGTTATCAAACCCGGTGACTTCAAAGGTGTGACCCGGCGCCCATTTTTCTCTGTTCGCAACGTCTGCAACCAGTTGAAAACTATGGAAGGTGTTTTGGCCTACCGGCGCAAATGGGCCTGACAAGGGGTCGATGAATGCAATTTTTATGTTCTCTGCAATAACCGATGACGATGCCAGAGCAAGTAATACACCTGCCGATGCCAACGATTTACGAATTCGAGTAGCCATACATGTTCTCCCTCAGTCCATTAAATTTATTATCAAATTTTTTAGTGCAACCAGTATCAGACTTCCAGCCATTCTTTGCGTACGATAGCATTTTCACGCAGCTCCGCTGGTGTTCCTTCAAAAACAATCGTACCTCGACCCATAACGTAGACACGCTCTGAAATTTTCATAGCGATATCTAACTTCTGTTCAACCAGCAAAACAGAAATGCCACGCGCTTTCAGTGCCAGCAGATACTCCGCCACCAGTTCTACAATTTTCGGCGCTAGGCCTTCGGTCGGCTCGTCAATCATGATCAGATCAGGATCGCCCATCAAAGTCCGGCATAAGGTTAGCATTTGCTGTTCTCCGCCTGAGAGCACACCGGCTTGTGTGTGCTGGCGTTCACGTAAGCGCGGAAACATTTGATACATGTCATCTAAAGACCAACGCGACGCTTTTGTTTTTTTCTCACCCAGCAGAAGATTTTGCTCAACCGTTAGCGTAGGAAAAATATCGCGGCTCTCGGGAACATAACCTAAACCTTTGTGAGCAATACGAAAAGCGGGTAAACCTAATATCTGTTCGTCGTTGAACATAACTGACCCAGTGGCATCCAGTTGCCCCATCACGGCTTTCACTGTGGTGGAACGCCCTACACCATTGCGACCCAGCAGACTAACGATCTCGCCACGCCCAACGCGAAGGTTGACTCCATGTAGTACATGGCTTTTGCCATAAAAAGCGTGCAGATCATGAACCTCTAACAAATCGCTCACAGCACCTCCTGATCAGGTGCATGGCTACCGAGATAGGCTTCCTGAACTTTGGCATTCTCGCGAATCGCTGCGGGCGTGTCACAGGCAATGACTTCGCCATAAACGACCACTGCAATTCTATCGGCCAAACCAAACACAACGCTCATGTCATGTTCGACCATGAGCAGCGTTTTATCTTTCGTTAGCTTAGAAATTAAATTAACTGCCGCATCAGATTCGGATCGACTCATGCCCGCTGTTGGCTCATCTAGCAAAATCACCTCTGCACCACCAGCGACCGTAATACCTATCTCTAAAGCGCGTTGCTCCGCATACGTCAGTAAACCCGCAGGTGTATCGCGGCGCCAGCCAAGACCAATGGATTCCATGACGTGATCCGCCTGAGCACGAGCATCTTTTAAGGCACTTAATTTGTGCCAAAACGAATAGCGATAACCCAGCGACCACAACACCGCACAGCGCAAATTTTCAAACACCGATAACCGATGAAATATATTCGTAATCTGAAAGCTGCGCGACAAGCCAAGACGATTAATTTCGTAGGGTGCTAGTCGTTGAATAGCTTGGCCATTTAATAAAATTTCTCCGCTACTCGCACCAAAACGGCCTGAGATCAAATTAAATAGCGTTGATTTACCCGCGCCATTAGGGCCGATAATAGCCAGTCGCTCGCCTTTATTCACAGCCAAATTAACGCCACGAATAATCTCTACACTGCCAAATTGTTTGCGAACATCTCGCAACTCCAGCGCGGGCACCCTCATCGACCACTCCCTGCAATTCGACGTTCTATTTCTGCATTCGCTTCATCCCACGCATCCATGAACGGTGTGCGACTGCGAATAAACAAAAAAATTCCGGCGACAAATGCAACGGCAGCGATCAACCATCCGATAGGTTGGGCCGTATCGATGTGCGCGCCAAATAACTTAATCATGGTTCCTTGCGCTGATTCTAGCGATAAGTGATAGGTCATTTCTATCAACATCACTAAACTAAAAAATACCAACAAACCAGCTGATGTGACCTTCAGCATAGAAGGAAGCAAAGGCATAAATAATCGATTCACCATCAAGCGGAAATTCATCATGATGATACTGGCCAAGCCGCCAGGGGCATACATCACCATCAAAATGAAAAATAAACCCAGATAGAGGAGCCATGCCTTGGTAATTTCGGATAGCATCACCGTCAGCAGCACACCAATAATCGCGCCCAGCATAGGGCCAAAGAAAAATCCTATGCCACCAATAAAGGTAAACAACAGCACAGCTCCGGAGCGGGCTGCACTGACGTTTTCTGCGCTGACGATCTCAAAATTTATTGCCGATAATCCACCGGCAATTCCCGCAAAAAAACCCGACAAAATCAGCATCAGATAACGAACGCGCTGAGTGTAGTAACCAATAAATTCAGCACGCTCCGGATTATCACGAACAGCATTCGCGATGCGACCCAGAGGGGTGTGAGAAATAGCAAACATAGCGACAGTACTGACAAACAACCACGCAGCAATCAGGTAATAGACTTGAATTTGCGGACCAAAACTAACGCCCATCAATGCTTTACCGAACACGCGATTACCTGAAACACCACCCTCACCGCCAAAGAATCCTGGAAACATGAGGGAGCAGGCAAACACAAGTTCGACAATGCCTAGCGAGATCATAGAAAACGTTGTGCCAGACCGTTTAGTGGTGACGTATCCAAACAAAATACCAAACGTTAATCCAGCGATGCCGCCGACTAAGGGGACCAGTGACAAAGGAATGAAGAATGTATTACTTGCAGATAGATTGATGGCATGGATTGCAAAAAAAGCACCCAAACCCGAATACACCGCATGACCAAACGACAGCATGCCGCTCTGTCCTAACAACATGTTGTAGGACAAAGCAAAAATCATGATGGTGCCCATCAGCGAGAGCAGCGACAGACTGCCACCCGAGCTGAACAGTACCGGCGCCAAAATCAACAAGGCAATAAAGCCCGTCCACACAAACCACCGACCGGTGTTAATGGGTGAATAGCTAATGGTATGCAGACTCATGATCAGCTTTCCCTCGTGCCGAGCAAACCTTTGGGTCGGAAGATCAGCATCAAGACTAAAAGCATGTAAGGCAGAATAGGCGCCACTTCGGCCAGGGTAAGTGAAAGCAAGCGATAGACTGGAAATTCTGGGTTGACAGAGAGCCCCACTTTTGCCAGTGCACTGACCAGCGACCAATCAAGAGCGACAGCAAAGGTTTGTATC
Source organism: Oxalobacteraceae bacterium (assembly GCA_947454305.1). GTDB lineage: Bacteria > Pseudomonadota > Gammaproteobacteria > Burkholderiales > Burkholderiaceae_D > Pernthalerella. Next base: position 30,414 of record CANGJE010000020.1, on the reverse strand, counting down.
ATGCCGATTAAAATCGATGCCAGCAATGCACCTGCCAGCGAGCCCATACCACCCACAACCACCACCACAAAAATAATACTGCCGACAGTAGCGGCCATGGCAGGTTCAGTAACAAACGCATTACCACCAATAACACCTGCCAAACCGGCCAACGCGCACCCACCACCAAACACCAACATGAACACACGTGGAACGTTGTGACCTAAAGCTTCGACTGTCTCTGGATGAGTCAATGCCGCCTGAATCACTAAACCAATGCGAGTGCGTGTTAATAACAACCAAATTGCTACCAGCATTAATAAAGCCACTAGCATCATGAACGCGCGATACATAGGAAACGCCAACGCATATAACGTGAACAGCGGGCCATCCAATTCAGCAGGTATGGGATAAGGCACCGCAGCCCTGCCCCAAATCAACTGCACCAACTCAACCATCACATACGATAAACCAAAGGTGAATAGCAATTCAGAGACGTGGCCATGTTTATGCACAGCGCGTAGACCGATACGCTCGACTGCTGCACCCACCAGACCGACGATCAAAGGAGCAATAACTAAAGCAGGCCAAAAGCCGATGGTTTTGCTAATCGCAAATCCCAAATACGCACCCATCATATAAAAACTGGCATGCGCAAAATTGAGCACACCCATCATGCTGAAGATGAGTGTTAAGCCCGACGACAGCATGAACAACAGCAAGCCGTAGCTCAATCCATTGAGTAATGAAATTACGGTAAATTCCACGTGCTTGCCTCGTTAGTTTTCAACAGTGGTTTACGCACGCTTAGGCCGTCGGTAACTTGTAATCGCGGTAAGTTTCCCGAATTTTATTTTTCAAAATTTTTCCGGTCGCACCTAGCGGCAAACTGTCAGCGAACACCACATCATCCGGCGTCCACCATTTGGCAATTTTTCCATCATAAAATTTCAATAAATCGTCTTTAGTCACATCCATACCGGGCTTTTTCACGACGACCAGTAATGGCCGTTCATCCCACTTAGGATGGAAAACGCCAATACACGCCGCCTGTAAAACAGCGGGATGCGCAACTGCGATATTTTCAAGGTCAATGCTACCAATCCACTCACCGCCCGACTTGATCACATCCTTACTGCGATCAGTGATCTGCATATAGCCTTCTTCGTCGATAACGGCCACATCGCCAGTCGGGAACCAGCCATGCTCGAGTACATCGCCGCCTTCATTTTTGAAATAGGCTTCAATCACCCACGGGCCTCTGACCAAAAGATTTCCATAGGTCTTACCATCCCAAGGAAGCTCATGACCATCGTCATCCACAATTTTTAAGTCAACGCCAAAAATCGCACGTCCCTGCTTTTCTAAAATCGATTGCTTGGCATCTTCAGACAAATGCACATGCTTACCCGTCAGCGTGCACGATGTGCCCAATGGCGACATCTCCGTCATACCCCAGGCATGCACCACGTCGACGCCATACTCATGACGGAAGGTTTTCATCATCGCGGGTGGGCAAGCAGAGCCACCAATGACGGTGCGTTTAAAGGTAGAAAATTTCAGATTGTTTTGGCTGACATGCGATAGCAAACTGAGCCAGACCGTGGGCACACCGGCTGAAAAAGTTACCCCTTCTTGCTCGAATAATTCATAAATAGACTTTCCATCGAGTGCAGGCCCGGGGAAAACTAATTTAGCGCCCGTCAGCATTACCGAATACGGTAAACCCCATGCATTCACATGGAACATTGGAACCACTGGCAACACCACATCCCGCGCCGATACATTTAATGCATCCGGTAAGGCAGAGGCATACGAGTGCAGCATGGTTGAACGATGCGAGTACAACGCTCCTTTAGGATTACCCGTCGTGCCCGAGGTGTAGCAAAGACTCGACGCCGAATTTTCATCAAACAGTGGCCATTCGTACTCATCGCTGCAATCGGCGATTAAATCTTCATAGCACATCAGGTTAGGAATTTTTGTCTCAGCTGGCATGCGATCACGATCGCACAACATGACGAAGCCTTTAATCGTTTTGCATAGAGGCGCAACTGCTTCAACCACCGGTAAAAAATTCAAATCAAAAAACAGATAAAGATCTTCTGCATGATTCGCAATGTAGGCAATTTGCTCAGGATGTAAACGCGGATTAATCGTGTGCAGTACCGCACCCGAACCCGATACCGCGTAATAAGCTTCAAGATGGCGATAGCCATTCCACGCCAGGGTAGCCACACGGTCACCCATCTTCACACCTAACTTATTAAGTGCATTGGCTAATTGTTTGGAGCGCTTGTGACAATCACTATAGGTATAGCGATGAATATCACCCTCTACGCGGCGCGAAACGACTTCAATGTTTCCGTAATACCGATCAGCATGTTTGATCAAACTAGAAATGAGCAGTGGCTGGCTCATCATGCGGCCCATTAGTGGGCTCTTGGGGTACTGCGACATGGTGTCTCCTGATTATTTTATTTATTTAATGCAATTTTTTTATAGCGCGATTCTTGAGCGGGGATTATCTATCCGTCAACGAATTTTCATAGTGCGCCGCAACAAAAATGTTGGGCTCATCTAAGCTCATACAAAATCGCCGACTCGCCCAGTGTTCGGTGCGCTAAGGACTTCTCTGTCAAAATGCAGGCCATATTGAGACGTCTGCGCCTCATAGCGTCCTCTAATCGCCATTTAATGACTTGCCCTAAATCATCGTAACAGAACACAAAGATGAATTCTCCTGAAAACCCACTTGGCGCGGGCCATTTGCTCAATGAGCTTGATTGGGCGTGCAGTTTTGCCAGTCTGCCGAACGGGTTTTATACAAAACTGTTACCGACACCGCTACCTGCCCCCTATTTAGTTAGTGTCAGCCGCAAAGCGGCCGAACTGATCAGACTTAATTCCTCCGAGTTTGCAAGTGACTCTTTTGTGAACATTTTTTCGGGCAATACCGTGCCTCTGGGTTCAGAGCCGCTGGCCGCTGTGTATTCAGGCCATCAGTTTGGCGTGTGGGCCGGCCAACTCGGTGATGGTCGTGCCATCTTGCTGGGTGAGGCACCGGCACCTTCGGAGCCTTCAGGCACGCTCGAACTTCAGCTCAAAGGGGCAGGCATGACGCCCTACTCACGCATGGGTGATGGCCGCGCCGTTTTACGTTCATCGATTCGGGAATTTCTCTGCTCTGAAGCTATGGCTGGTTTGGGTATTCCTACGTCGCGTGCGCTTTGCATTGTGGGCTCAGATAAGCGCATCTTGCGCGAAATGCCTGAAACAGCCGCTGTTGTCACTCGCATGGCGCCTAGCTTTGTACGGTTTGGTTCGTTCGAACATTGGTTTTATAACGATAAGCCGGCTGAACTAAAACAACTCGCTGACTATGTTTTGGAAAAAAGCTATCCCGAGTTACGTGAATCAGCCAATCCGTATCAGGCGCTTTTGCGAGAAATTACTCACCGCACTGCCGAACTGGTCGCGCAATGGCAAGCCGTAGGTTTTATGCATGGCGTACTCAACACCGACAATATGTCGATACTGGGGCAGACGCTGGACTACGGTCCCTTCGGTTTCATGGAAGCCTATGATCCTGCGCATATTTGCAATCACACCGATCAACAGGGCAGATATTCGTATCGCATGCAACCACGCATAGGTGAATGGAATTGCTATGCCTTAGGTCAGGCTATGGTTTCTCTGATTGGTGGCGTTGAAGAAACGCAAGAAGCTCTCTCGGTATACACGCCATCGTTTGATAGAAAAATGGCGGCGCTTTGGAATGCCAAATTAGGATTACGTACAACTGAGTCGGGCGACTCAGAATTGGTAGAATCTTTGCTCACTATTTTGGCGAGCAGCCGCGTTGATTTTTCTTTGTTTTTCCGACGCCTATCGTCACTAAGTTTAGATAATCCCTCGCTGGATAATAAAGTACGCGATCTGTTTCTTGATCGCGCTGCATTTGATGCCTGGGCCATAAACTATCGTCAACGCTTAACTCGTGAATCTAGTATTGATTCAGAACGTAAAGCTGCGATGGATAAAGTCAATCCTAATTACGTTCTACGTAATTACTTAGCTCAGGTAGCGATTGAAAAAGCGCAGGAAAAAGATTTTTCAGAAATTGAAAAACTTCTTGCTCTACTAGAAAATCCATTTGATGAGCATCCAGATTATCAATCGTATGCCGAGTTACCACCGGATTGGGCCGCTGATATTGAAGTGAGCTGTTCATCCTAAGCGGTAACCAACCTCTTCCTTTTTTTTCCTCAATTACGGAAACTATATGAGTACTAAAAAAGTCGTTCGTAGTGATGCGGAATGGAAATCCATGCTGGATCCCATGGAATATCAAGTCACTCGCCATGCGGCCACCGAGCGTGCATTTACTGGACGGTATTGGGATCATCATGAACACGGCGTGTACCATTGCGTCTGTTGCAGCACGCCGCTGTTTGAATCCGATACTAAATTTGATTCAGGCTGCGGTTGGCCTAGTTACTTCCGCGCGATTAATCCTGAGAATGTTTCAGAACGCATAGACCGTACTCACGGCATGGTGCGCACTGAAATTTTATGTAACGTCTGCGATGCGCATCTGGGCCATGTATTTCCGGATGGTCCTCCACCCACTGGGCTACGTTATTGCATTAACTCTGCGTCCTTGCGGTTTACTCCCGACGCCTGACTGATACTAGGATTTTCATGAAACTTTTGTTCGACTTGTTTCCCGTCATTCTATTTTTTTTGGTATTCAAGATTGCCGGCGCCAACCCCGAAGCTGCACAAAATTTTGGTAGTGCGTACTTATCCGGCCTTGTCTCGGGCGGCGAAGTCAGCCTGACCCAAGCACCGATCTTACTGGCAACCGCAGTCACCATACTCGCCACCATCGCGCAAATCGTTTTGCTGTTAGTGCGTCGTCAACGTGTAGACACTATGCTGTGGGTATCTTTAGTCATCATCGTATTTTTTGGTGGTGCCACCATTTATTTCCATGATGAGCAATTCATTAAATTAAAACCTACGGTTCTCTATTGGTGCTTCGCCACTGCTTTACTAGTGAGTCCCTTTTTATTCAAGAAAAATTTAATAAAATCCATGATGAGCCAGCAGCTAGAACTACCTGACTCTGCATGGACTCAGTTGAATTTTGCTTGGGGTGGTTTTTTTACCCTGATGGGCGCGCTTAATTTGTATATCGCTTTCAATTATCCCTTGGAGTTTTGGGTTAATTTCAAATTATTCGGGTTCATAGGCTTAATGATTATCTTTGTCGTAATTCAAAGCATCTATCTTTCGCGCTACATGAAAGAATCAGAACAGGAATCAGAATGACCCGACCAGAAAAAATTCGTGAACTACTCACGGCCGGCCTCGCACCTGAAGCAATAGACATCGCCGATGAGTCTGCCTTTCATGCTGGCCACGCAGGTGCTGCTTCTGGCGGTGGACATTACCGATTGCATCTAGTCTCGGCTCGGTTCGAAGGCGTTAGCAAAGTGGGAAGGCACCGGCTAGTGTATGATTGCCTCAGCGAGATGATGCAAAAAGACATACACGCTCTTGCCATGACCTTGCTGACTCCCAAAGAAGCAGCAGATCAAGGAAACTGACTTCAACGGCCGTCGCGGCTAATTTTTATCAACGCTCTTACCTCCACAACTATGATGAATTTGAAAACTTCGCGCCTGCTTTTGGCGCTGTGCGTATCTGTCTACCTTCCAGCGATTGCACAAAATGTTGCTATCGTTAATGGCAAGTCGATACCGACCTCGCGCGTCGATGCTATGGTCAAACAAATGGTTCAACAGGGCCAGCAAGATACGCCTGAAATGCGTTCTATGATCAAAGACGAATTGATCAACCGCGAAGTACTCGCTCAAGAAGCTGACAAGCAAGGCTTATCGAGCCGACCAGAAATCAAAAACCAGATTGAATTGGCACGCCAGTCAATCATCATTCGCGCCATGGTTACTGAGTACTTGGCTAAGCACGCAGTGAAGGATGACGAAATCAAGGCTGAATACGAAAAAGTTAAAACAAGTTCCAGCGGCAAGGAATACCACGCACGCCATATCTTGGTTGACAAAGAAGATGACGCCAAAGGCATCATTGAAAAACTCAAAGGCGGCGCAAAATTTGAAGAGCTCGCCAAAGTCTCTAAAGATCCTGGCTCAGCTGAGCAAGGTGGTGATTTGGGTTGGGCACCTTCAGATGCATTCGTCAAACCTTTTTCCGATGCGATGATGAGTTTAAAAGCGGGTGAAGTCACTCCAGCTCCAATCAAAACTCAATTCGGTTTTCACGTGATCAAACTTGAAGAAATGCGTGATTCGCAGCTGCCACCATTTGAGCAGGTAAAAGCTCAGATCGCTGAATCTCTGCAACAGCGCAAACTTCAGAACTACCAACAAGAACTGAAGAAAAAAGCAAAGATCCAGTAAGTTTTAGAATCACAAAAAAACGCTCCAGAAAAGATTTCTTCCCGGAGCGTTTTTTTTAGCTGTTCGACCGACAAATGTCTTAACCCACCCATTTACGCGCATTCTGAAACATACGCGTCCACGGCGACTCTTCACCCCAGCTATCCGGATGCCATGATTGCTGCACCGTTCTAAACACACGCTCGGCGTGCGGCATCATCACGGTGAAGCGACCATCCTCAGTGGTAACCGATGTAATTCCTGAAGGCGATCCATTGGGATTGAGCGGATAACGCTCTGTCGCTTGTCCATAATGATCAACAAAACGCAGCGCGACTTTTACATCACTCTGTTGACCTGTGTGAGCAAAGTTGGCAAAGCCTTCGCCATGGGCGACCGCAATCGGCGTTTGAGTTCCAGCCATACCGGCAAAGAAAATGGAAGGTGAATCCATCACTTCAACCATCGCAAACCTCGCCTCGAATTGCTCCGATTGATTGCGAGTGAATTTAGGCCAATGCTGAGCACCCGGGATGATGGACTTTAAACTGCTCATCATCTGGCAGCCATTACAGATACCCAAGGCAAAGGTATCGGGGCGATGGAAAAATCCTGAAAACTGATCTGATAGCTTGGAATTAAACAGTATCGTCTTCGACCATCCCTCACCGGCACCCAGCACGTCGCCGTAGGAGAATCCACCAACGGCAATCAGACCACGAAAATCGTTCAATGACACTCGATCTGCTATCAGATCACTCATGTGCACATCGACCGCATCGAAACCGGACTGATCCATGACATACGCTGTTTCGACATGCGAATTAACGCCCTGCTCGCGAAGAATAGCGACCTTGGGTCGTGTACCCTTTGCAATAAATGGCGCTGCGATATTGTCAGCCGGATTGAAGGTCAGCTTAGGTGTAATACCCGGTTCTTTTTCATCGAGCAGTAGGTCGTACTCTTGATCTACGCAAGCGGGGTTATCACGCAAACGAGCGATGCGCCAGCTGGTTTCACTCCACAATCTATGCAAATCAGAACGCTTGTGGCTGTAAATAGTTTTTGCATCGCGCGTAAATTCAATCACATCGCGATCATTCAGTTTGCCAATGATATGACTGCAAGCACCCAGACCATATTCGCGCAGCACATTCATCACATCAGATTTTTCAGAGGCTTTAACTTGTAATACGGCACCCAGCTCTTCACTAAACAATGCACGCAAGGTGAGGTCATTTCGGCGATGGTCAACTTGTGTGGCCCAATTTTTGGAGTCGCCCCAATCTGCCGCATGCTCGCCTTCCATAACAAGGATGTCGAGATTGACGGATAGACCTGTATGACCAGCGAACGCCATTTCACATAGCGTGGCATATAAACCGCCGTCAGAGCGATCGTGATAAGCGAGTAAATGTCCGTCGCGATTCAAACGCTGCACGACAGTGAAAAAAGCTTTCAGATCATCGGCGCTATCCACGTCAGGAACATCATCACCTAATTGCTGAATCACTTGGGTGAAAACGGATGCGGCGAGTCGATTCTTGCCACGACCCAGATCAATCAAAATCAGCGCGGTCTCACCTAGATCGTTACGTAGCTGCGGCGTGAGCGAACGCCTTACATCGCTAACCGGTGCAAAGGCCGACACGATCAGCGACACCGGGGAAAGCACGGTCTTGTCGCCTTCTTCATCTTTCCACGTGGTGCGCATGGATAACGAATCTTTACCCACCGGGATGCTAATGCCCAAGGCGGGGCATAACTCCATACCCACCGCTTTCACGGTGTCGAACAAAGCAGCGTCTTGGCCCGGTTGTCCGCAGGCGGCCATCCAGTTAGCTGAGAGCTTAATGTCAGACAGTGTTTCGATAGCGGCTGCCGCAATATTGGTGATGGCCTCACCCACGGCCATGCGACCAGAAGCCGGTGCGTTGATCACCGCGAGTGGCGTGCGCTCGCCCATCGCCATCGCTTCACCGAGATAACCGTGATGGCTCATGGTAGTGACAGCGCAATCTGCGACCGGCACTTGCCACGGACCGACCATCTGATCGCGAACGGTGTGCGCACCCACGGTACGATCGCCAATGGTGATTAAAAATGATTTATCTGCGACAGTTGGCTGACGCAGCACGCGTTCCGCTGCATCGTCTAAGGTTATATCTGTGAGATCTAAAGCCACTTTTGGCGTCGCTTGACGCTGCACATCGCGATGCATTTTGGGTGGCTTGCCCAACAAGACTTCCATCGGCATATCGACGGGATAGTTGTCATGCTCAGGATCGAGTACGCGCAACTGTCGTTCTTCCGTAGCGATACCAACTACAGCGAATGGACAACGCTCACGTTCGCACATGCGAGTAAAGAGCGGCAAACTCGCCGGCGCTATTCCGAGTACATAGCGCTCTTGTGATTCATTGCTCCAAATTTCGCGCGGCGACATGCCTGATTCTTCGAGATGAATTTTGCGCAAATCAAATACAGCACCACGGCCTGCATCGTTGGTTAATTCTGGAAAAGCATTCGATAATCCACCCGCACCAACATCATGAATCGAAAGTACGGGATTGCTTTCACCCATAGACCAGCAAGCATTAATCACTTCTTGTGCGCGCCGCTGCATTTCAGGATTGCCGCGTTGTACAGAATCAAAATCGAGATCAGCGGTGTTCGCACCCGTAGCCATCGACGAGGCAGCACTACCACCCATACCTATGCGCATGCCCGGGCCGCCGAGTTGTATTAGCAAACTACCTGGTGGCAGACCTTCTTTTTGAGTGTGGAGTGCAGAGATATTTCCCATGCCGCCCGCAATCATGATGGGCTTGTGATAGCCATAAACGGTGCCCGCAACATTTTGCTCATAGCTGCGGAAATAACCGGCCAGATTAGGACGACCAAATTCATTGTTGAAGGCCGCGCCACCTATGGGGCCATCGATCATGATCTGCAGCGGTGAAGCGATACGCTCAGGTTTACCTACGATGCCTGCCATACCGGGCATCTTGCGTTGATCAGGCTGTGTCGTTACATCGAGCGCGTTTTCCCATTGCCTAACCGCGTGGGTCAGCATCAGGTTGGAGACGGTAAACCCAGTTAAACCAGCCTTAGGTTTAGCCCCACGACCGGTGGCACCTTCATCGCGAATCTCACCACCGGCACCCGTTGATGCACCGGGGAATGGAGAAATGGCGGTCGGATGATTATGCGTCTCGACCTTCATCAAAATGTGCGTCAGCTCATCTGAAGCACGATACGCACCGCCTTGATCAGCTCGCGCATAAAACCGCGATACGGTTGCGCCTTCAATCACCGATGAATTATCGGAGTACGCCACCACCGTGCCACGCGGATTGAGTTGGTGCGTGTTACGAATCATCGCAAACAGTGAACGCTCCTGCTTCTCACCATCGATGGTCCAATCCGCATTAAAAATCTTGTGTCGGCAATGTTCGCTATTGGCCTGCGCGAACATCATTAGTTCGACATCAGTCGGGTTGCGTCCAGCGCGCTGAAATGCCTCCAACAAATAATCGATTTCGTCATCCGACAATGCCAAGCCGAGTGTGCTGTTCGCTTCTTCCAGCGCGGCTCTGCCACGCTGATTTGATTCTATGTAGGCTAAGGGTTGTGCGGCCAATTCCTGAAATAGGCCAGCCGCTTCAGAAGTATCGTGAATAACTACTTCAGTCATCCTGTCGTGCAAGAGTGCACTGACCTGCTCACGCTGGTGAGCATCGAGCGTTTTTTTCTTACCCAGCAAGCCGGATTTGATTTGTACAAAATAACGTATGCCGCGCTCGATTCTATGCACCGCAGTCATGCCGCAGTTATGTGCAATGTCGGTCGCTTTGCTGGCCCACGGTGAAATGGTGCCAAAGCGCGGGATCACGACAAACTGCTCGCCTGATTCGTCACCGCTAAATGCCTCGCCATAGGTCAGCATGGCGGAGAGGTGGCGCTGATCAGCATCACCAAGCTCGGTGGCGCTATCAATAAAATGGCAAAAACGACTGCTGACACCAGTGATCGCGGGATCAATAGCTTTCAGTTGTGCTAACAGACGTTGGAGACGAGATGCAGACAGGGCATTTGAGCCCGGCAAAATGAGCATGGCGAAGAGGCAGTTGGCGAGACAAGTCGACTTGAAATGACCGACGTTCGCGGGTTGGCAAAACAAGACGAAATTATACCCTGCGCTTCGCCCTCATTCGGGGCACCGTGAAAAATAGCTCTACCGACTAAGGGCACCGCGATCATGGGCCGGCGTGATATCGTCTTTCACATAATTTCTCTTATTTCCCTTTTTAGCCGACCACCCCGCCATGTCGACACCCTTGATTACATCGATCAATTCCATCACCACCGAAAACCGCCGCGAAATCGTGCAACAAAGTCTGGCCATTGCGCGCGAATCCGAATCCGTCTACACCGCCATTTATGCCGAATCTGCGCTGGCCGCAGCTTCCCATGCGGATGTGTTGCGCGTGACCGGACAAACGCTCTCGCCTATCGCGGGCCTACCCGTATCCGTCAAAGATTTATTCGATGTTGAAGGTGAAGTTACTCTGGCAGGCTCCATCGCTTTACGTGACGCAGCACCGGCCACCGCCGATGCCACCGTCGTGGCGCGATTGCGCGCAGCATGTGCCGCAATAATAGGTAAGACCAACATGACGGAATTCGCCTATTCCGGTGTCGGTATCAATCCGCACTTTGGCACACCGGGTAACCCGGCCGATCCTTCGCGTATTCCTGGCGGTTCTTCGTCTGGAGCCGCCGTGTCAGTCGCAATTGGCAGTTGTGTAGCCGCGCTTGGTTCAGACACCGGCGGCTCGGTCAGAATTCCTGCAGCGCTGTGTGGATTGGTCGGTTTTAAACCAACAATGCGACGCGTACCGACGAGCGGTGCTTTGCCACTCGCGCCGTCTCTGGATTCAGTCGGTCCGATTGCAAGAACCGTCAGCGACTGCTTGCTGATCGATAGCCTGATCGCCGATCAAGCGCTCACAACTCACAAGCTTGATTTAGCAGGTTTACGTTTGGCTGTCTCAGAAGATATTGTGCTCGATGACTTGGACGATTCAGTCGCTAAGGCGTTTACTTCAGCGCTGTCAAAACTTTCTGCGGCGGGTGTTCAGGTTACTGAAATTCCACTACCTATGCTGGCTGAGGCGAAGGATTTGTATCTAATTTCGCCCTACGAAGCTTATCCGTGGCATAAAGAGTTACTCAGTAAACGAGCCAGTGAATACGACCCGCGAGTGGTGAAGCGCATCATGCTGGGTGCTGAAGCTACCCAAGCAGATCGCGATCGCTTACAACAAACACGGGCGCAATGGCAGAAGCGAGTTAAACAAGCCATCGCTGGCTATGACGCGCTAGTGATGCCTACGGTTCCTATCGTGGCACCGAAGATCGATACATTGAATGCTTCAGAAACAAACTTCTTTGAAGCGAATCGCCTGCTGCTTCGTAATCCTTCCATTATCAATTTGCTGGATGGCTGTGCGGTATCGCTACCGATTCATCGAGCAGGCGATCTGCCGGTTGGACTAATGCTAGCCTGCACTGCCATGTCGGATGCGCATTTACTCTCCATAGCACTTGCCGTCGAAAGCCACCTTGGTACGCTGTGATAGCTTATCGATTGGTTGAACTTCGTCCAAAATCATTACATTTTCAGCGCGCCTGTAAATGACGTTCGGTAGGTTCTTGCCATAGCGATCCTTCATGCCGTACGGTTTGTTTTGCAAATCGCGTGAACTATAAACAGCGACCACTTCAGTATAGCCACAGGCCAACCAATATTTAGCAGTGTTTTCCATTTGTTGAACTGAGGTAGGGTAATAACGCGAAGAACCGAAATTAATATAGACCCGGCTCGGTTCATTCGCATCAAAAAAAGCTTCACCACCAATAATTCCGTGACTCTTGATCAAACTATGCACCGCGATACCGCGAGAACTTTTTTCGCACTCCGTAAATTCACGTACGATGTGTAAGCCTTCTGCATCAATGACGTACAAGTATTTATAGGGTCGGTTGTCATACCCCCCACCGGCAACCTCTTTAAATCTGCCTAAACCTGGGCGCGTCGTTTGCGTGTGCGGCTCCAAAATAAATCCATCAACTTCTAATGGATTGCAGTCTGACGGCAATCGAAGCTTACCTATGCCGTGTAACACTCCCTGATGCACTTCAGCTTTCTGAACTAAAAACGATTCAATATCACTTGCCGACATACTGATAACCCCAGTAGGCAGCGCAAAGGTTGAATTGCCCGGGGCATTTACTTCATTGGAAGATAAATCGAGTTTTTGCTGATTTTTCTCTTTCCAATCCTGCACATAAGATTGCATGTAGGGCGGCGCCCCTGCATAGGTATCAATAAATCGCCGTGATCTCATTTGCGGTGCTTGCACGGAAGTTTGGTTGGACGGATGTATATAAGCGCGTTGTGCTCTCGGGAGCGTTCTTCGCGAGTGAGTCAGGTGGTGCGTGAGTGATCTCATGATGCTTCCTTCACGTCGTTTTTTCGGGATGATTAATGTGAATCTTTCAGAAGCGACGAAGAAACACGCATCTGAATGGTTTCTCTTTTTGCAATTTTTATGCCAATCACCTTTAATTTTTATATCGACCAATAACGACGTATTTGCGTGGTTTAACGCGCTTCTTATGGCTGTTTACCTGTTAATAGTCGATTACCTGCCCCAAGATGGGCGATCTTCGAAGCAGTTAGGTGCGCCCTGCACCAGCACCGAACAAACTTCAAAGATTGTTTCCCGCAGGTTTTACGGATAACCTATAGAGGTTTTACATTTTCACGAGCATTCATTTTGAAAAACGCAGGCGAAGACCTGCCCTACAGAGAGCGTTTTAATTCGCTACTGTTAGATTTGTAGATATCTGGAGTCAAATGCGCTTAGCTGTAATCGGTGGCGGTGTAGTAGGTGTCAGCACCGCGTATTACTTGGCAGAAGCCGGGCACGAGGTCGCTTTATTTGAACGCTACGGTAACGTGGCTCAAGAAGCTAGCTTTGGTAACCTCGACTTAATGGGTCCTTCTGGACTTCGCTTGTGGGCCACACCGGGTGCCCCGTCACGTATTTTTTCTATGCTGTTTCGACCTGAATCGCCCTTGGCATTCAGCGCGCGATTCGAGCCCGCCATGTGGCGCTGGCTGAAACGCTCGATGTCGGAATCGGCACTCACCCGATTCAAACAAAATCAACAACGCTTATATCGCCTGGCAAGCTACAGCCAAGAATTAATGCAGCATCTGGTGCAGACACGCGAATTAGATTTTCAGCAGCGCAATAGTATGATGATCATGTTTCGCACCGCGCGTGAACTCGAGATGGCTCATCCCTATATGGAGTTGCTCGGCGAGTTTGGCAGTCGCAATGAATTACTCGATCCTGACGCTGCTCGCTTGCTCGAGCCGGCCTTATCGACAGAAACACCGTTCCATTCAGCGCTGCATGTACCGGATGACTGGGCAGGTAACTGCCCTCTGTTTGTGCGCCAACTCAAAACACTGTCACAAGATCTTGGGGTTGAATTTCATTTCAACAGTGAGATACAAGCGATTCGTCCTGAACTAGGTGGCACCACGCTGCAACTCGAGGGACGTAACGTCGATGTCGATGCTGTAGTTATTGCTGCGGGCAGTGACAGCGTTCGGCTGCTTAAAACGATGGGTATTAGTTTGCCGATTTATCCGGTAAAAGTGTATTCAGCGTCGATGGCGATACAAGAGTTTGAACTCGCACCTCAAACATCCTTATTCGATGATACTTATCGCGTGGGTTTGACCCGACTGGGCAAACGCATTCGAATTGCCGGTTGCGCCGAGCTAGGCTCTTCTAATCTCGATCTGCATCACAAAGCGGTAAACACACTCGTCAAAGTTGCCGATGACTGGTTTCCAAACGCAGCCAACTATCGTGCAGCAAGCTTTTGGTGTGCACCCACAGCGATGCTGCCCGAAGGCGTGCCACTGATAGGGCCAACTCGCTATTCCAACGTTTTCGTCAATACCGGACATGGATCTGCTGCATGGGCATTAGCTGCTGGCAGTGGCAAACTAATGGCTGACATGATTACTGGTCGTCGTACCGAAATCGATACCGACGGCCTGACTCTGACCCGCTATGGCGATCGCATGCGCTGATGCGCAACATACTGATCTATACACCGTCGCTCAGATACGAGCGATAGAGCAAGCGGCACTCGACCACCTTCCTGCGGGAACCTTAATGCAACGTGCTGGCAAAGCCGTTGCAGACGCCGCCCTTGCACTGCTACCCAAAGACCCCTCTGATCGACGCGTACTGATTGCTGTTGGCCCCGGCAATAATGGCGGCGATGCGCTTGTATCCGCTCTGGAACTGACAAAATATGGCGTACCTGTCTCCATCGTTATGCCTGTCGCTCCCGGTGATTTATCTCCCGATGCAAAAACTGCCTTAGTTAACGCTAAGAGCAAGCTTATTTCGCATATCGAATTCAGTGATCTGCTGAACAATCAACAATGGGATCTCGTCATCGATGGCTTGTTTGGCATAGGCCTCACGCGAGCAGTGCAAGGAGAGTTTCGTGCACTGATTAATTACTTAAACAATTTATCGTGTCCGGTTCTGGCGATCGATGTTCCAAGTGGACTCAACGCTGATGACGGCAGTCTGGTGGGCCCAGATGGCGTCGCGGTCAAAGCGAGCATCACGATTAGCTTCATCGCTAACAAACCGGGATTGCATACGCTGCATGGACGTGATTACGCCGGCGCGGTCATAGTCAATGACTTGGATATTTCGCACAGTCTGTATGGATTGCCTGTGGCAGAGCTGAATCGACCCGCATTGTTTAGTTCATCGATGCACCCACGTGCCCATGCATCGCATAAAGGCAGTCATGGCGACTTATTCGTGATGGGCGGCGCCAGCGGTATGACGGGGGCGGTACTACTGGCCGCACGTGCCGGCGCGATGACGGGAGCGGGCCGCGTATTTGCCGGTTTTTTAGATACTGCACCGCCTTTTGATCCCGTGCATCTGGAACTGATGTGTCGATCGGCACATTCACTAAACCCAACACGCGGCGCCATCGTCGTCGGACCCGGCATGGGTATGTCGAGAGAAGCCCATGATCTCTTAGCACGCATGCTCTCAACTGACTTGGATTTGGTAATCGATGCGGATGCATTGAATCTACTGGCAGTGGAGCCCGGTTTACAACAACGTTTAATTCAGCGTCGTGCAGCGACGCTGTTGACACCTCATCCGCTGGAAGCAGCAAGACTATTAGAAATGCCTGTTGAAGAAATTCAAAAAGATAGATTGGACGCTGCTAAAAAATTAGCGAGTAAATTTCAATCCGTGGTGATCGTAAAAGGTTCGGGAACCGTTATTGCCAACTACAATAACGCTGATCACTCTATCGTTATCAACACGACCGGTAATCCTGCATTAGCAACGGCCGGTACGGGTGATGTATTGGCTGGCCTGTGCGGCTCTTTGCTGGCACAGCAGTGGCCTGCATGGGATGCGGCGCTCGCCGCAGTGTGGATTCATGGCCATGCAGCGGATTGCATGGTTAATGGAGGCATAGGGCCGATAGGAATAACTGCGCCTGAGCTAGTACCTTATCTGCGAAAAAGTTTGAATCAACTACTTCCAGCTTAAAGCGTATCGGCCACTACACGGCCGGCAGCAATCGTTAGCGTTCGAGAACAGCGCGCCGCAATCAGCGGATCATGTGTCACCAACACTAAGGTCGATCCCTGCTCTCGATTAAGTCCAAACATTAAATCAATGACGGCCTCACCAGTAGCAGCGTCCAAGCTACCCGTAGGCTCATCCGCGAGTAGTAATTTAGGTTCGGTCACAAAAGCCCGCGCCAACGCAACGCGTTGTTGCTCTCCACCCGACATAAATTTTGGATAATGATTCAACCGCTGCGACAGACCTACTCGCGACAACATGTGTTCAGCTTTTTGACGCGCTTGTGCATCCGCTCGCAATTCCAACGGCAGCATGACGTTTTCTTCTGCCGTTAAGTGAGGCAACAATTGAAATGACTGGAACACAAATCCTAAGGTCGATTTTCTCATTGCTGCACGACCATCTTCGTCCAGCGCATACAGATCGATCCCATTCACTAGCACCTGCCCTGAACTGGGCGTATCCAATCCAGCCAGCAAACCAAGCAGAGTAGACTTACCCGAGCCGGAGGCTCCCATCAGCGCCAACGTTGCGCCGGAACGCACGGTAAAATGGATGTCATTCAAGATCGTCAGTTCACCACTGGAGTCTGTGACTTTTTTGGTCAGTCCAGTAACCTCGATCAAGTTAAGTGTCAGGGAGTTTTCAGACATGCAGAATCGACTAGGCAATCTTTTAAAAAATCTACTTTTCGCAATTGTCAGCACTCTGCTGATCACCGCGCCACCTGCACATTCTGCAGCAAAAACTCTGCTCGTGCTTGGCGATAGCTTATCGGCTGAATACGGCCTACCCAGAGGTAGTGGCTGGGTCAGCCTGCTTGATAAGCAACTGCAATCAGAAAAAATCAACGCAACCGTGATTAATGCCAGCATTAGTGGTGAAACTAGCGCAGGCGGTAAAACACGACTGCCCGCTCTGATAGCACAAAACAAGCCCAACTTGGTCATTATCGAATTGGGTGGCAATGATGGCTTGCGTGGCCTGTCGCTGGCAGCGACTCAGTCAAATTTAAGAGAAATAATTTCTCTTTCGTCAAATGCAGGGGCCCAGGTTGTGTTGTTGGGAATGCGTATGCCTCCCAACTATGGCATTGATTACGCAAAACGATTTGCGGCGATGTATCAGGGATTAGCTCACGAAAAATCAGTGAAGTTAGTGCCGTTTTTTTTGCAGGGGCTAGATGATGTTGAACAATTTTTTCAACCGGACCGAATTCACCCCAACCAACGTGCACAAGCTCTATTGCTAGACAATGTGTGGCCCGTACTCAAACCACTGCTTAAATAAATCTTCACGGGCCTCTGCATCAACATGAAATACCCTTCACTTGTAAGCGGAGCAGAATTACTGTCTGATCTAGCGGCCTATGACAGCATTATCGACGTGCGTTCTGAAGCAGAATTTGCACTCGACCACATCCCCGGAGCCATCAACTGCCCTGTTTTGAATAACGACGAACGAATCCGAGTCGGCACTCTCTATAAACAGACTAGCGCGTTTGAAGCAAAGAAAATCGGCGCAGCACTCGTGGCAAAAAATATTGCCGAGCATTTGCAAAACACTTTTCTTGAAAAACCTCGTGAATGGCGACCGTTGATTTATTGCTGGCGCGGTGGCAACCGTAGCGGCTCTATGGCTCACATACTTGCAAAAATTGGCTGGCCAGCTATGCAACTAGAAGGTGGGTATCGTGAGTATCGGCAAGAAGTTATTAAACAGCTCGATGCGTTAGCAAATCAAAGTCAATTTAGGGTTATTTGCGGCACCACCGGAAGCGGCAAAAGCCGCTTGCTCAGCAATTTAGCGAAAGCCGGCGCGCAAGTACTCGACTTGGAAAAACTCGCCGCTCATCGCGGCTCTGTGCTCGGTGGATTACCCGACGAAGAGCAACCTTCTCAAAAACTCTTTGAAAGCCGCATTTGGAATGTGCTTCGTGGCTGCTCACCCGATCAAATCATATGGGTTGAGTCAGAGAGTAAAAAAATAGGTAACTTGCGTGTGCCTGAACTGCTGATGGAAAAAATTCGCTCTTCGGAGTGTATACGGCTGACTCTTGATACCAGTGAACGCGTCAAACTCCTGCTAGAAGATTATCCACACCTAAGTCGCGATACCGAGCAACTGATGGTTCTTTTGTCCCACCTAACGCCGCTGCACGGCCATACGAAAATGCGGCAATGGCAGTCCCTCGCGCAATCTCGTGAGATTGGCACACTGGTCGAATCACTACTAGTGGAGCACTACGATCCAGCCTATCTAAAATCGATAGAGAGAAATTTCAAGAACTACGCTAAAGGGATGGTGGTTACTCTGCCCGATATTTCAGTCGCCGCATTTGAGGAGGCCGCGCGCCAGATCATGCAATAAGCCGATCTGGCGAGCCGTTCTCGCTAGGACGTTACTGCTTATTGCTTGACCGGTGCGGCAGCAGGTTTTGCTTTTGCCAAAGCGGCAGGTTTCAGAATTTCTGCATTAGCGCGTTTTTTGATCACGCCTAAATACGCCGCCATTTCTTGGGCCGCTAAAAATTCATTGACTTGCTGCTCTTCGGATTTGGCACTGGCCTCATCAGCAGGCTGTTCGACAATTTTATTGATACGGAAAATACGATAGCCCATACCCCCCAGATTGACACCCACATAGGCTGGCAGTTTATTTACGTCTGCCTTCATGATGGCATACACAGCGGGAGGTGGCGTACTCGAATTATTGTTACGCGATATCGCTTTAGCAGCAGAGAACTCTGCAGTACCGCCATTACGTAATTCAGCTAGCTTAGCCTCGCCTGATTTCAAAGCAAGTTTTTCTGTTTCCAGCAACATGATGGATTCTTCCACCTGCTGCCGGACTTGTGCCAGCGGACTATGCGTCACCGGCTTGTATTCAACGACATGACCAGCAATCAAAAAGCGAGGGCCGACTTCAATGGCTTCTGTATTGCGCTTATTTTTGGTGGCCTCATCCGAAAAAATAGCACTTAAAAATTTAGGCTGATTGTAGGCTGCCGTTTTTGGGTATGCCGTGCTGGGCTTACGTGTTAAACCAGTAATCGTTTCTATTTTCAAACCTAGCTTTTCGGCGACAGGCTTCAAGCTATCAGGCTGTTCGTAGACCATGTTGGTGAAAATTTCCGCCATCTCAGAATATTTTTTCCCAACTTGTTGACGACGAATTTCATCGGTGATGTTGGCCTTAACTTCGGATAAAGAACGTGTAGTCGCTGCTTTTAAAGCGGTCAAACGAATAATGTGGAAACCAAAATCGGATTGCACAACATCACTGATCTCACCTTCTTTTAAAGCGTAAGCGGCTTCTTCAAAAGGTTTAACCATCATGCCTTTGCCAAAAAAATCAAGATCGCCACCACGTTCAGCCGAACCAGGATCTTGAGAATTTTCTTTAGCAAGTTTAGCGAAGTCATTCGGGCTCTTACGTAACTGAGCGAGAATTTTCTCTGCCTTGGCTTTTGCTGCTGCTTTGTCCGCAGCTGGGGCATCTTTACCCGCCGCGATCAAAATATGGCTGGCACGACGCTGCTCATCAGTCTTGTAACGCGTTAAATTTTGGTCGTAATAGGCTTTAATGTCCGCGTCGCTCACCACAATGCGTGCCTCAACAACATCAGGGTTAAATACAACGACTTCTACTTTAACTGTCTCAGGCAGCTCGAATTGTGCCGGATGCTGCTTGTAATACTCTTCAGCCATCGCATCAGTAATTTTTACCTGCGAGCGGAACGACTGCAACGTCAAGACTAATTCTTGAACTTCGCGTGCCTGTTGATTTAAAGACGATACGCGAGACACAACCGATTTGGGTGAAAACGCGGTGCCCTGAACCACGGCATTGATTTGTTGCACAGCCAGATCATGGCGAAGACCGGCTTCAAATTTTTCAGGGGTTAATCCTTGCGCTGCTAAGAGCTGCTGATAACGCTGCTTATCAAATTGGCCATCTGGATTTTTAAGGCCAGGAATTTCAGCGATGGTGTTTCTAAGGGTATCGTTAGATACCGTCAAATGATTTTCAACCACGTGCGCAGACATGGCACGTTGAGCTAATAAATTTTCTAACACGCCTTGACGAGCCTCCGGCGAATCGAACATGTTTTGGTTGAACTGCTCACCAAAGACTTGTTTGAAACGTTCTATTTGCCGAGCTTGAGCAGCATCCCATTCACGCTGGGTGATATTTTGTCCGGCGACTTTGGCCACGGGAGGCTCTTTGTCGCTCATGCGCAAATAGCTTTCAATTCCAAAAAATGCGAACGAAGGGAAAATGATCAGCAGCAGAATGAATTGCATCAAACGCTGGTGGGTACGAATAAACTCAAGCATGGCAGGTACTCGTCGAAGGTCTCCAGCCCACTTTATGTAGTGGACTTTTTAAACAAACTAAGCAAGCATGAACTAGACAAAAAAATTACTTCTGCCTAGCGGTTCTTGGCTAATGACGCTTTATCGTTCTAGTAAAAAAAAAGGCGAACTAGAAGTTCGCCTTTTTCGGGTTTGGCGGAGTGGACGGGACTCGAACCCGCGACCCCCGGCGTGACAGGCCGGTATTCTAACCGACTGAACTACCACTCCTAAAACTGCAAAAACATCGTGGTGACTAGTTGGTGGGTGCTGAGAGGCTCGAACTCCCGACCTACGCCTTGTAAGGGCGCCGCTCTACCAACTGAGCTAAGCACCCTATGAAACACTGTTACGTCGTTTCGACTTAGTCAGCCACTCCGGACGCATGTCACGGCGCCGGAAAAACGATTAGTTTAACGCATCTTTAAGGGCTTTGCCAGGCTTAAATTTAGGCACCTTAGAAGCGGCGATTTTTATCTCTTCACCAGTACGTGGATTACGGCCAGTGCGAGCAGCGCGTGCGCTGACAGCAAAGGTACCAAATCCAGCAAGCGTGACTGTGCCATCTTGTTTCAATGTCGCAGTTACGGATTCAATCACGGCTTCAAGCGCGCGACTAGCAGATGCTTTTGAAATGTCAGCTGCTTTTGCAATTTCATCTATCAGTTCAGTTTTGTTCACTGACTCCCCCTGGGAAGTGTTATTGAATTTATTTCGGCTGCCGGCACGTTATGAAAACAAACCGACTCGAGTGCTGCAGAAAATTCCGCAGCGGTTATTAGACTAGCGACTCCCAGTAGTGTCAAGAAATTTACTAGACAACACAAGTGAAAAACTAGTCATAAAACTATTATTTAAAGCATATAAATTGCATAAATGATCGCACCAAAAGCTGTAACCTATTGATTCACAAAGAACGCATTTATCAAAAGTTACTGCTTACAGCGCTGTCATAATTCATTTTTTTGCATAAAAAAATTGCATCAAAAAAGCGCTCCGAAGAGCGCTTCTTCTTTTAAAACACGTTCACTTAGTGCTTGACAACTGCTGGATCTGTTGTGCCATCAGCTGCCTTAACGGCTGCTGCAGGTGCCGCTTCTTCTTCAGTCAATGGCACTGGATGACGCTCAAGTGCAATTTCTAGCACTTTATCTATCCATCGAACAGGAACAATCTCAAGACGATTTTTAACATTCTCTGGAATGTCTGCGAGGTCTTTTACATTTTGTTCGGGTATCAAAACAATCTTGATGCCACCACGCAGTGCCGCCAGTAATTTTTCTTTCAACCCACCGATAGGTAATACTTCACCACGCAGTGTGATCTCACCAGTCATAGCAACGTCTGCTCTAACAGGGATACCGGTAAACACCGACACCATAGCCGTTGTCATCGCTATACCTGCAGAAGGACCATCCTTGGGCGTAGCACCTTCAGGCACGTGAATGTGAATGTCTGTTTTGTCGAACACATCACTCTTGACACCAAGCTTTCTGGCGCGGCTGCGAACCACGGTACGAGCGGCTTCGATGGACTCTTTCATTACATCGCCCAATGTACCGGTACGAATCACGTTACCCTTACCAGGCATGGTCATCGACTCGATGGTGAGTAGGTCACCACCGACTTCAGTCCATGCCAAGCCAACGACTTGTCCGATTTGATTGTCTTTGTCAGCTACACCAAAGTCGTAACGCTGAACGCCCAAAAACTTTCCAAGATTTTTTGCATTAATCGTGACTTTAGTTTCTTGCTTCTTCAACAGAAGCATCTTCACGACCTTACGACAAATTTTAGAAATTTCGCGCTCTAATGAACGAACGCCGGCTTCACGTGTGTAATAGCGAATGATGTCGCGCACTGCAGACTCAGCAATACTAATCTCGCTATCTTTCAGACCATTGTTTTTGATCTGCTTAGGAATTAAATAGCGATGCGAAATATTTGTTTTTTCATCTTCGGTATACCCCGACAGACGAATCACTTCCATACGATCCAACAAGGCTGGCGGTATGTTCAATGAGTTCGCGGTTGCCACAAACATCACGTCGGACAGATCAAAATCAACCTCGACATAATGATCAGCAAACGTATGATTCTGTTCAGGATCAAGCACCTCAAGCAAAGCAGATGCTGGATCACCGCGGAAATCTTGTCCGAGCTTGTCTATCTCATCCAACAAAAACAATGGATTACGCACGGTCGATTTGGTCAGGCTTTGCAATATCTTGCCTGGCATAGAGCCGATGTAGGTACGACGGTGACCGCGTATCTCGGCCTCATCGCGCACGCCACCCAATGCCATACGAACAAACTTGCGATTAGTCGCGCGCGCAATCGATTGACCTAACGAGGTTTTACCCACACCTGGAGGACCAACGAAACAAAGAATTGGTGCCTTTACTTTTTCGACGCGCTGCTGAACAGCAAGATACTCAAGTATGCGTTCTTTAATTTTTTCTAAGCCGTAGTGATCATCTTCCAGCACTTTTTCAGCATGGGTCAGATCGTGATTTACTTTGGATTTTTTCTTCCATGGCAAACCGATCAGCACATCGATGTAATTACGCACGACAGTGGCTTCGGCTGACATAGGCGACATCAGCTTTAATTTTTTGAGTTCGCTCTGCGCTTTTTCCCTCGCCTCTTTCGGCATCTTAGCAGCGATAATTTTCTTATCCAGCTCTTCGAGATCAGCGCCCTCTTCGCCTTCGCCTAATTCTTTTTGAATCGCTTTGACCTGCTCGTTCAAATAATACTCGCGCTGAGATTTTTCCATCTGGCGTTTAACACGACCGCGAATACGTTTTTCGACTTGCAGAATATCGAGCTCAGCTTCGAGTTGACCAAGCAGATGCTCATGACGTTTAGCGACATTGAAAATTTCCAGGATCACTTGTTTTTGCTCTAGCTTCAAAGGCAAGTGAGCCGCAATCGTATCGGCCAAGCGTCCAGCATCATCAATACCGGCTAACGAAGTCAAAATTTCCGGAGGAATTTTTTTGTTGAGTTTTACGTACTGATCAAATTGCTGAACGATCGCGCGACGCATCGCTTCGACCTCAGATTCATCACCCGCTTCCGACTCTACCGGGGATAGATCAGCAACAAAGTGGGTTTCAACTTCGCTGATGCTATGAATCCGTGCACGCTGAGCTCCTTCAACGAGAACC
Organism: Oxalobacteraceae bacterium; assembly: GCA_947454305.1. Lineage (GTDB taxonomy): Bacteria > Pseudomonadota > Gammaproteobacteria > Burkholderiales > Burkholderiaceae_D > Pernthalerella. The sequence continues at coordinate 6,748 of CANGJE010000020.1, read as the reverse complement.
TTAACAGTGCCGTCGGGAAGCTTAAGCATTTGGAGAATATTGGCTATGCAACCAATTTCATAAATATCGTCGGCAGAAGGCTCATCTTTGGCGGCGGCTTTCTGCGCTGCCAGCATGATGCTCTTACCTTGTTCCATGGCCGCTTCAAGCGCCTTGATGGACTTGGGACGACCAACAAACAACGGTATCACCATGTGCGGGAACACCACCACATCGCGCAAGGGCAACAAAGGAAGTTGGGTGGGTTCGGAAAAATGTGAAGTTATGGTCATTGCAAGCCTTTTGAACAAACCTTCAAGCTATGTTGGCACGAATTAGCCAATCACAAGCCCTATTATTAACAAACCATACTGCATCTACTGTTTTATCGCTTACTGACAATTCAATACTAAATAGGTCGATATCATTCACTAATTATGCAATTGAGTCGCTTTAACTAGCCAACGCAAAACAAACTTAATAAAAAAGCCACTCACGAGTCACCTCGGGTGGCTTTTGCTTTGAAGCCGGGACACAGTGCTATTGAGTCGATTGTAATGCTTTTGTTCAAAAAACCGCCAATAAAAGGCGATTTAATCGCTTTTTTTGCGAAATTTTAAGCATTTTTCTTCTTCGACCTACTTTGCACCCGACACTTTTTGCGGCTCATGATAAATAAGTAGCGGCTTAGCACCATTATTGATAGTGTTTTCGTCCACAACTACCTTGGCAACATTTTGCTCATTCGGCAACTCAAACATCACGTCCAGCAATGCATGCTCAACGATAGACCGTAAACCGCGGGCACCTGTCTTACGCTTGAGCGCTTTTTTAGCGATCGCATGCAACGCACCTGGTCTGACTTCAAGCTCTGCCCCTTCCATCTCAAGCAGCTTGGAGTACTGCTTGATCAATGCATTCTTAGGCTCAAGCAAAATTTGGATTAAGGCGTCTTCGGTCAACTCAGACAAGGTGGCTACCACTGGTAGGCGTCCAACCAATTCTGGAATCAGACCAAACTTAATCAAATCTTCGGGTTCCGCATCTTGCATCACTTCGCTTGCGCTACGTTCTGCCTGACTCTTAACCTCAGCTGAAAAACCTATGCCACTTTTCTCGGAGCGATTCGACACAATTTTTGCCAGACCATCAAACGCACCACCGCAAATGAATAAAATATTCGTGGTGTCTATCTGAACAAAATCTTGGTTCGGGTGCTTACGACCACCTTGTGGAGGAACGGATGCCATCGTGCCTTCGATCAGTTTCAACAAGGCCTGCTGCACGCCTTCACCAGAGACATCGCGTGTGATCGACGGGTTATCTGATTTGCGCGATATCTTGTCTATCTCATCGATGTAGACGATACCCTTCTGCGCCTTCTCTACTTCGTAGTTACAGTTTTGAAGCAGCTTCTGAATAATGTTTTCAACGTCTTCACCAACATAACCCGCTTCAGTCAGCGTAGTCGCATCGGCGATAACGAAAGGCACGTTCAACATACGTGCGAGCGTCTGAGCTAACAAGGTTTTACCTGAACCTGTTGGACCGACTAAAAGAATATTGCTCTTGGCTAGTTCAACTTCATCTTTTTTACCGAGATGACGTAAGCGCTTGTAGTGGTTGTAGACAGCGACTGAGAGAGTGCGCTTGGCCGTATCCTGACCAATGACGTACTGACCCAGCATGTCGAGAATTTCTTGCGGCGTGGGAAGATCAGATTTGGGGCTACCTACTGTTTCAACGGTGGAAGCCTCATCGCGAATGATGTCATTACAAAGATCAATACATTCATCGCAAATGAAAACCGAGGGGCCAGCTATTAGCTTTTTAACCTCGTGCTGGCTCTTACCGCAAAATGAGCAATAAAGTAACTTTTCACCGCCAGAAGACTTTTTATCGGACATGAGCACGCAAAATGGGTGGATTTGGGACGATCTTACCTGCGAATTCGTAATTCGTCACGCAGGCAGGCCTAATTCGGGATGCGTCAGCCCGCTAGCAGAACGATAATTATCAAAAATACTACTCGGCTCGATGGGTTAAGACCTTGTCGATCATGCCGTATTCAACGGCCTGCTCGGCGGACATAAAGTTATCGCGATCGGTGTCACGACCGATCTGGTCCATGTTCTGGCCAGTTTTTTCAGCCAGTATGTTGTTAAGTCGTTCGCGCAAATAAAGAATTTCACGCGCCTGAATTTCGATATCGGACGCCTGGCCACTTGCACCACCTAAGGGTTGATGAATCATGATGCGCGAATTAGGAAGCGAGAAACGCTTACCCTTAGCACCTGCTGCCAACAGAAAAGCGCCCATTGAAGCTGCCAAACCTGTACATAGTGTTGATACGTCAGGCTTAATGAATTGCATCGTGTCGTAGATCGCCAGTCCTGCAGATACTGAACCACCTGGTGAATTGATGTAGAGCGAAATATCTTTTTCTGGATTTTCGCTTTCGAGGAAAAGCAACTGAGCAACCACGAGGTTGGCCGTGTGATCATTAACCGGCCCCACCAAGAAAATCACTCGCTCTTTCAGCAGGCGCGAGTAAATGTCGTAAGCGCGCTCGCCACGACCACTCTGCTCAATAACGACTGGAACCATACCGAGCATCTCGGTGTCGATCGCAGATTTACGGTGGATGCTATCGGTCATTTGATTTCCCATGAAAACTGTAAAGCGTTGGATCGTTTAAATAGAGATCCTCGGCAAACCAAAAAACAAAAAATAAGTCTCTAATTAGTTCAGACTATCGCAAAATCAACAATCAGTGATTAGCCTTCATTCTGGCTATTCATTAACTCATCAAAAGCAACCGTCACTTCTTTAACTTTCGCTTTTTCAAGAACGAACTTCACTACATTTTCTTCAACCACCATGGCTTCGACATCTGCCAAACGATTACGGTCACTGTAGTAATACTTCAATACTTGCTGCGGGTCTTCGTAGGCTTTAGCAAAATCTTCAACGAAGGCTTTGATTTGCTCGGCAGTCGCCTGCAAAGAATTCGCTTTAACCAGCTCAGATAAAATCAAACCAACGCGCACGCGACGATCGGCTTGTTGAGTAAACAGATCGGCGGGGAAAGGCATGTCGTTGACATTCATTCCACGCTGCTTCATGTCTTCGCGCGTCATGCTAGCCAAACGCTCAGACTCTTGCTCCAGCAGTGCCTTAGGCACGTCGAGTTCAGCCACTTTAACCAAAGCGTCTAATACGCTGGTTTTAGTACGCGCTTTGATACGATTTCCAACTTCACGCTGTAGGTTAGCTCTGACGTCGTCACGCATTTTTTGCAGATCGCCGTCAGGGATACCCAGCGAGCGAGCAAAGTCAGCATCGACTTCAGGCATGTGAGCCCATTCAACGTTTTTAACCGTGATAGAAAATTCAGCTGTTTTACCCGCCAAATCCTTGGAATGGTAATCCTCAGGAAATGCGAGAGGAAAAGTGCGTGATTCGCCTTTTTTAAGGCCAATTGCCGCTTTTTCAAAATCAGCCAGCATGCGGCCTTCACCGAGCACGAACGGGAAGTCATCTGCCTTGCCACCGGCAAATTCAACGCCATCAATTTTTCCTACGAAATCAATCGTGACTCGATCGCCATTTTGAGCAGAGGTGTCAGGACCGCCATCGCCATGAGCATCATGCGCGCCTTTGGTGTGGAAATGCACGCGCTGCTTTCGCAAAATATCGAGCGTTTTATCGATTTCAGCGTCGGTGATATCTGAGCGACTTTGTTCGATTTCAAGGGCAGAAAGGTCGCCGATCTTCAGCTCAGGATAGACCTCAAAGGTTGCTTGAAATACTAGCGCCCCTTCGACGGCCTCACCGGGCTTAGCTTCGATGCGCGGATAACCGGCCACACGAAGATTATTAGCTGATGTAGCTTGAACAAAAGCCAGGCCGACCTTGTCGTTCATGACTTCATTTTCGACCATAGGGCCATACTGGGCTGCCACCATTTTCATGGGGACTTTGCCGGGTCTAAAGCCTGGTGCCTTGGCGGTACGGGCACGTACCTTCAAGCGTTTTTCCACTTCCGAATTAATCTCGGCCAAAGCGACGGTCAGCGTCACGCGACGTTCGAGTTTTTCCAGGGTTTCGACTTCAGTTGCCATGTGCTTCATCCAAAAAAGTTAAACAGTTCTGTGGTGCGAGGAGGGGGACTCGAACCCCCACACCATTGCTGGCGTCAGGACCTAAACCTGGTGCGTCTACCAATTTCGCCATCCTCGCGGCAAAGGGAATCACAGAATTTGAAGTAATTCGCGCCAGCGTCGACAAAAGCAAAGGGCGACCATGCGTCAAGAGCGGTCGCCCTACGTTGCCAAGCTGCTGGCGGTGACTCAAACCCTGAATTCTACTGGAAATTCAGGGCGGACGCTCCGTTTTTCGCCTATAACACTATTGGGCGCTTAACTCGGAACCAGGCTGCGTACAGGGCTGGCAAGAACAACAGCGTCAGTAATGTGGCAACTATCAGCCCACCCATGATCGCCACCGCCATAGGACCCCAGAACACGGAACGTGACAACGGAATCATAGCCAGCACGGCTGTAGCGGCCGTCAGCAGGATAGGACGACAACGTCGCACCGCCGAACCAACAATCGCATCCCAGGCCGAAATACCGGCGGCAATATCTTGTTCAATCTGATCGACCAAGATCACCGAATTTCGAATAATCATCCCAAACAGCGCAATCACACCCAGCTGCGCCACGAAACCAAAAGGCCGCTGCAAAATTAATAAAGCCAGTGCAGCACCGGCGACACCCAAAGGCCCCGTAAGGAACACCATGAGTGAACGCCAGAAGCTATGCAACTGCAGCATCAGCAGTGTGAAGACAATAAAAATAACGAGCGGAACATTCGCAGCAATCGAATCTTGTGCCTTGCCGCTATCGGCCGCCGCACCCGCCAATTTGATCTTGTAACCCGGCGGCAATTTGGTCCGTAATGGCTCGAGTAAAGGATCAACCTGTCCGGATACCGTCGGCCCCTGAATACCATCGATGACATCCGATTGAACCGTGATGGCCCATTCGCGCCCCTCGCGCCAAATTACGCCCGGCTCCCATACAAAGCGTGGTGTCGCCAATTGTGAAAGTGGCACTGGGCGGCCACTGGCTGTGGGCACGCTCGCGTTACTCAAGGCCGTTATCGTTGCACGCTCTTCTACGGGCTGACGAATCACGATATCAATTAGTTTGTCGCCAGTTCTAAATTGCCCCACCACCGAACCGCTCAATACGGTATTCGCAGCGCGCATCACTAACTGTGAATTAACACCGAGAGCTCGCAATTTTTCTTGGTCAAGATCAATACGCACTACCTTGACAGATTCATTCCAGTTATCGTTGACGCCAACAGCATTAGTGTTGGTACGTAAAATCGTTTTTACCTGATCAGCTATCAATCGAACTTTTTCGATCTCAGGCCCCGTCACGCGAAACTGCACGGGATACGGCACTGGCGGCCCGTTAGGAAGTAATTTCACTCGACCGCGCACCTCTGGAAAATCTTTGGCAAATATCGCTTTGATTTTTAATCGTAGCGTTTCTCTGGCCTTAGCATCCTTAGGCAGCACCACGATTTGCGACACATTCGTCTGCGGGAAAATTTGATCCAATGGCAAATAAAAGCGTGGACTACCCGTACCCACATAACTGGTCACGCTCTCAACGCCCGGTTCCTGCATGATGAAGCGCTCAAATTTTTTCGCCTGCGCTTCGGTCGCTTGATACGACGAACCTTCAGGCAGCCACAGCTCAACCATTAATTCAAGTCGGCTCGAATCAGGGAAGAATTGCTGCTCAATAAATTTGAATCCGAACACGCCTAAAAAGAATCCCGCTAGCGTCAACGCAATCGTCGTTTTACGCCATTCAACGCACCAGTTCACTACGCGTCGCAGTCGGTTGTAAAACGGCGTATTAAATAATTCATGATGACCGTCGGCGTTTGAACTAGGTTTAACTCGCAGAAAAACATAACCCAAATACGGAGTAAACAATACCGCTGCAAACCAAGAGATCAAAAGCGCCAAGGCATTCACTGAAAACATGGAAAACGTGTACTCACCTGCAGCCGATTTAGCAAATCCAATCGGCAAAAAGCCAGCCGCCGTGATTAAGGTACCGGTCAACATAGGCATTGCAGTCGATGTATAGGCGAAAGTGGCCGCATCAAAACGCGACAAACCCTCTTCCATTTTTCTCACCATCATTTCAACAGCGATGATGGCGTCGTCCACCAACAAGCCCAGGGCAATAATCAGCGCGCCGAGAGAAATTTTATGCAAATCAATACCAAAGATTTGCATCGCTAAAAACGTGGCCGCCAACACCAGCGGTATGGTGAGCGCCACCACCAAACCAGGCCGAACATCGATGCGCAGCGGTTTGGTGTGCAGACCCAGCGCAATAAAACTAATTGCCAGCACAATCATCACCGCTTCAGCCAGCACCTTCAGAAATTCATTGACGGAAGAACTCACCGCACGCGGCTGATCTGCGACTCGCTCAAGTTCAATCCCCACGGGGAGTTTTGCTTTAATTTTGGCCGTAGCCGCATCCAAATGACGGCCGAGTTGGATGATGTCGCCACCCTTTTCCATCGAAATACCTAAGCCAATCACCTCTTTGCCGTTATAACGCATCTTGTCGCGCGGAGGATCTTGATAAGCACGCGTAACTTTTGCAAAGTCACCCAACCGGAACGTATTCCCATTGGCGTGCAAGGGCAGCATTTCAAGATCTTTCGG
>CANGJE010000019.1 GCA_947454305.1 Oxalobacteraceae bacterium | reverse complement strand
TCCCAGCTGGGAGGTTAGTTGCTCGTATTGAGCAATCAATTCCAGCGCATTCGAAACGCCCGCTGCAACGGTATCAAATACACTGGCCTGAGGATTAAATTCAGGCTCCTGCGCCACATACGCGATACGCAATCCTTGCTGAAAACTTAACAACCCATCGTCTAATTTCGCCAGACCCGCAATCACTTTTAATAAAGACGATTTACCCGTGCCATTGCGACCAATTAAACCTATGCGCTCCCCAGACTCAAGTGAAAATTCAGCATGGTCGAGCAAAGCCACATGGCCAAAAGCAAGTTGAGCGTTACTAATTGAGATAACAGACATGATGAGAGTGGGTCAAACTGCCGCGCACGGCAATTAAGTCATAAGATTGTGCAAGGCATCTATTGTAACTAGAAGGCCTCATTTCGACCTACGAAGTTCTAATCTATATTCTTAAGCGACCAGCTATAATCTTTAGAAAGTGTATGAACTCTGACTTTAAAGCGAAGAAAACTTTCAATAAATTTTCACATTCATGTACAGGACTATATTTCAAACCCCCATCATCAATACCTTATTGCGGCAATTCTCCGTTAGTTTTTTGCGTTTAACTGGTTGGAAAATTGAAGGAAATCTTCCCGCCGAAGCGAATAAATGTGTTTTTATCGCTGCTCCACATACAAGTAATTGGGATCTTCCATTCACACTGATGGTGGCTTTTGCATTACGCCTGAATATCTATTGGATGGGCAAAGCTAGTATTTTTCGATTTCCGTTTGGTAGTGTGATGCGTTGGCTAGGTGGTATTGCAGTCAATCGCGAACAATCAAATAATTTGGTTGCTGCATCCGCTCAAGCGCTGATTGAGGCAAAGGGTCCAGTACAACTGGTTATACCTCCGGAAGGCACTCGGAGCAAAACTCGTTATTGGAAGACTGGTTTTTATTACATCGCGCTTGAAGCAAACGTGCCCATACTAATGGCCTACATGGACTATTCACGAAAGATAAGTGGTATTGGCCCCTTGCTTACGCCTACAGGAAACATAGAAAACGATATGCAGATCGTGAAAGATTTTTATGTGCCGTTTAAAGGTAAAAATGCAGATCAGTTTGAGTCAACGCCTTAAAAATTCTGACTCAAAGAATTGGTTAGCAGTTTAAATCGTTTCGCAGTTGAGCCTTGAGCCTAAGTTATAATCTTTTTGATGGTGAATAGCGCTAATTTACTTGAATGTCTCGCCGTAGTTCAATGGATAGAACGAGTGCCTCCTAAAAGACTTTTTTGTGACAGACTTTTTGATGCTCTATCAGCAATGAGTAGCGCACTTTAATTTCTGTGTTCAACTACAAAGTGGTGCTGGAATGGTCGCACCCACTTCATCACCACATTACACCACCTCCATACTCCGCAGTGAATGGATTGATTTTACCTACTCATCTTTAATCTTGTTCCTTCGTTCCGAGCGATTCTAATAGACCGTTGGCACCGGCAAAGAAGATAGGAGATGGTTGATGTTTATTAAAAAGAAGATCCGTCCCTGTCCCAAGGACATTATTATCGAATTTATAAATACTTAACCAACAAGGAGTGTTTATGAATCTTATCCCCAAAGACAAATCGCAACTAATAGCCCTGCTTCAGAAACAGCAAACAATTAATGTCATTGATGTAATAGAAGGAAAATCTGCCTCTTTAGCCGAGAAAATCAGGTCATTGAAAGACCCGAATTTGACATTAATTATTATTAAAACCAGATAATTATCTAAAGCATAAGTATTAACTTAAACTCGACTTGGAATTACATCGGTTTTAACTTAAAGTCTGCTAAGAAGATTTGTTCTGGGCTGATCAACATCTCAGCCGAAAACATAAGACAAGTGCTTACTTAGCTTCAGCTATAGGATCGAATAACCGCATTAACTCTGGCTGAATCAAAGTGTCGTGGTTGATGGTGGTAGAGAAGTGATGACGTTCTGTTTGTTCAGGCATAAGTTGTGCCTGCTCGATTTTTCGGATGAAGGTAAAAATACTTTGATATTAAATCAATTTATCTATCCAAGCCATCAATCTAAGTCACACTCTGAACAAGTGAACAGATTTGAAAATTTTGTAATCTAAATGAGGCGTTATGAGTGCAAAGAATATTAAAGGCGGTGATTTTGTTGACAACATTTTTTCATATTTTACCGGCCAGGACAGCGGCTTAGCAAATGTTCTGAAACAATATGTAACCTTTGGCTCTTTAAATTCCGAAACATGGAATACAGTTCCCTACGATTCTGAACTTCATCATTACATAGTTCAATGGAGCAGCAAAGAAGGATCGGCAGTCAAAATAGAACAAACTCAACCAGTTCCAAACGACTCATATGGACTTAACAAATTAAGCTTATCAATTTTAGGGAAACTGAATGGAGCCAACTTTTCTTCCAGCTCCACACAAACAATTTCAGCTACCAATGAAAGCGGCTCAGGTTCAATAGCTTGGAAATATTCAGGTGATAAAGCTACTGCATCAGATGATTTTACCTTAGCTCAAACTTCGTCTTGGAACATACCAACTGACTCCACAAAAAATAAGAGCAGAACGAACACTTTAACTTTTTCGAATTCTGAATTTAACTATCAAGTCAATACGTCAATGGCTGGAACCAATGCTAAATACGCATTCAACATAACTAAATTTAACTTTGAGGATTTACAACTTAAAACATCCTTACTTTTTACGGGAAGCGTATCAATTGATGCAAATGCTGATACAGCAAAACTTGCGCTCATTAATACTACCTACAGATCGGCTGATTATTCAATGATCACCACAAATTTTTCCGTAATTAAGAGTGTCGCCGACTTTAATTCCTTGCCAGAAATTGGCCCATCTGCATCTAATTTCGAATACCTAAGGGGAGCGCTTTCAACTTGGGGAGACCTTTTGACGAATGGCGATAATAAAATCACTATCACCTCTACATCTGGAGTTTCAGTTGATTCTGGCGCTGGTAAAGATACGATCGTTGCTAGTACTGGTAACGATACAATCATTGGAGGCGCCGGCAACGATTCTCTTACTGGAGGGACGGGAGCGGACAGTTTTGTTTTAGCCGGTAGCGATACGGTAGCAGATTACAAAGGCACTCAGTCAGATACGGTAGATGTTTCTAGTCTTGCTACTGGTGATACGGTCACATTTACTACGGTCGCAGGTGCTCTTGATTTATCAGCCTCTACCTCAGCAGCTGCTTTTAAAGCCACCGCTGCGGCAGCAGGAGCAACTATCACTGGAGGCTCTGGTGCTGATAGCCTGACTGGAGCAGGAGGAATTGATTACTTATTTGGGGGTACTGGTAAAGATACACTCTCCGGAGGGGCTGGTAACGACGTTATCAACGGTGGTGATGGCAGTGACAGTTTAACCGGTGGTGCAGGTAGTGATAAATTTGTCTTCAATGTCGCAGCCTCGTCTACAAACAATGACACCATAACTGACTTTGCTGTTAAAGATGACAAAATCCAGCTATCGAAAACTGTCTTCACAGGTTTCTCAGCAGTTGGATCAATTACGAGCACAGCCTTTTTAAGTGGTGCCGGAAAAAATACTGCAACGACGGCAGATCAAAAGTTAATCTACGATAGTTCTAGCGGAAAACTTTATTACGATGCTGACGGATCAGGCAGTGCTTCCGCTATTCAAATCGCTTTAATTGGAAATAAGGCTGCTTTGACTTCTAGCGCATTTGAAATTATTTCTTAAGCCAATAATTTAAAGCACTCAATCAAATCTGGCAGCGACTAATCGAAAATTAGTCAGCTGTCAGATCACTCTCTCTCCTATCCACCATTTCACCTCAGCTATAATTGGCGAGACGCTTCTTCAGCAAGGAAGGTCAAGCGTCTCGCCGTAGTTCAATGGATAGAACGAGTGCCTCCTAAGCGCTAGATACAGGTTCGATTCCTGTCGGCGGGACCAACACAACGCAAGCTTACTGACACAGCTTCGCTAATAGCACTTCGTCTGAGCTGCCCTTGCGTACGGAAATTAAACGTAGCGCAGTTTCCATCGATCCCACTACGTCGCCCTCACCATTTTTGCGGCTGTATTTCATTACTTTTTCTGAGCCTGATTTGCGGGCTTCGCAATCAACGGTCGTCAACGCCTTTTCGGACAACAATTGTTTGCCTTCGAGGTTAGTAACGGGGCTAGGGTAATTCGTGAGCGTCCACAGTTGTATCGTTGTGCCATTGCGGCTAACAAACTTAGCATCGAACAATTCATCGGTCTCAGCAGTACGTTGATACAGCACCCACTCCGCCGATGCCGGCACGGCGGCGAACATCATTAAAAACAAAACAAAAAACTTTTTCATCAGTTGAGCTTTCGTGGTTTACCGAAATCACCTTCTTTGGGATAAAGAAAAGTCGTTTTGCTCGGTCCCATACCGACGATTTGCACCATCGCACCTTCTTCTCCCGCAGAGCCATCGTAATGCACGCCACCAGCAGGATGAAACATATAGCTACCGGCTTTCAGTGGCACGGTGGCTTCGGGATCCCAGCTATCGTCTTTACCCGCATTCCATGTGCCCTGAATCACGGTGACGTGACGATCTTCTCCATGAAAATGCGGTGAGCTCATGACACCCGGCGGAAAATAGGCGCGAATAACATATTGGCCGGGCTTGGAGGGATCGCCATAAATAACGGCTAGCTTGACTCCCCGGCCTGCATCTCTCCATACAATGTTTTCCGGTAGGGTGACCTGAAAATCCTTCTCGCTAGGCGCAGAAAAGCTAGGGGACATGGCCAACACCAAAGTAAGGCCTAGGGCTGACAAAACAAAACGTGATTTCATGGACATAGCAGCTCCGAACACAGTAGATTAAACGCAGAAAATTACTTATCGACAACATAACACAAGTGAGGAGGTTCACACTTAGCGAACTATTTAACAAGCCTATTTACCCTATAAAACATGAAAAGCAGACGAACAAAGGCATAATTCCATCTGGCATCACCCCTTCCAACTTTGCCCACCGGCATATCAACAAAAAGGAAAAACATGAAGCTGGTACGTTATGGCCGCCCCGGCCACGAAAAACCCGGTTTGATTGACAGCGAAGGTAAGCTGAGAGACCTCTCAGGAATCGTTGACGATATTAGCCCTGATGAGCTCTCCCCCAAGTTCCTGGCAAAGCTAGGCAAAGTCAAAGCCGATCGCTTGCCTCTGGTGCGCGGCAAGCCCCGCTACGGTGTGCCGGTATCGCATGTCGGAAAAATTATTTGTATCGGCCTGAACTATTCAGACCATGCCGCTGAGTCGAACATGCCTATTCCCGCTGAGCCGATTGTTTTTATGAAAGCGATCACTGCGCTGAATGGCCCTAATGATGATGTGATGCTGCCCAAAGATTCGATCAAATCTGACTGGGAAGTTGAGTTGGGTGTTGTGATCGGAACCAAAGCGCAATACGTCAGCGAGCGCCAGGCGCTGGAATATGTCGCCGGCTATTGTGTTGTGAATGATTTGTCGGAGCGTGAATTTCAACTCGAGCACGGCCCTCAGTGGGACAAAGGCAAAGGCTGCGATACTTTTGGACCGGTCGGCCCATGGCTGGTCACTCGCGATGAAATTCCTCATCCACAAAAGTTAGGTATGTGGCTCGATATTAATGGTCAGCGCATGCAAACAGGCAGTACCAAGACTATGATTTTTTCAGTCGCGAAAATCGTTAGCTACCTGAGTCGTTTCATGACACTGATGCCGGGTGATGTAATTGCTACTGGCACGCCACCCGGTGTGGGCATGGGCATGAAGCCTCAGCGATTCTTGGTGCCCGGTGATGAGATTGCACTGGGTATTGAAGGTTTGGGAGCGCAGCACCAGAAAGTGCTGAAGTACAAAAAAGCGAAGTAAAAGTTAAGTAGTTAAGTCAAGGATGCGGGGCTTGCTCCGCATCCTTTTCTGCGCAAACAGCACTGACACGATACAACGTAAAACTGCGGAAGTAACTTTAAAGTTTCGTGATCCAGCAAAGAAACACGCTTAGGTAAAATTCAGCTCAATTAGCCGCCAAGATAAGCTTCAACGACTCGCGGATCTTGTAACAGATTAGCCGCCGTATCATTCAACACCACACGACCACTATCCATCACATAACCTCGCGTAGCCACTGATAAGGCTTGTCGAACATTTTGCTCAACTAAAAAAATAGTAATGCCTTCATTCGCAACGGTACGAATCACCTCGAAGATACGCTCAACCATAATTGGCGCTAATCCCATAGAAGGCTCGTCAAGCAACAATAATTTCGGATGACTCATCAACGCGCGCGCCATCGCCAGCATCTGTTGCTCGCCACCCGACAAATTACCTGCCAGTTGATCTTCGCGTTCTTTAAGACGCGGGAAAATACCAAACCAATAATCGATATCGGCTTCAATCGCCTGAAGGTCATCGCGCATATACGCACCCATCAGCAAATTTTCTCGAATAGTCATACGAGAAAAAACACCACGACCTTCCGGCACCATCACCAATCCCAGTCCAGGTAATTTATGCGCGGGTAAGCGATCAATTTTTTGATCGAGATAACTAATGTCACCGGTTAAATGCGATGTAGCTAAGGTATTCGTTATTGCTTTTAAGGTCGTGGTTTTGCCCGCACCGTTGGCACCGATCAGCGTTACCAACTCACCTGCAGCAATATCGAGATCGATACCTTTAACAGCTTCAATACCACCAAACGATACTCGGAGATCGCGAATACTCAGCAATGAAGTAGTTGATGTGTTCATGCAGCTTCACCACCCAAATACGCCGCAATCACAGCAGGATGCTTTTGCACTTCTGCGGGCGAGCCTTCAGCGATGACTTTGCCGTAATCGAGCACCGTCAGTCGATCACACAAACCCATCACCAGCTTCACATCGTGTTCAATCAATAAAATCGTGGTGCCCTGCTCTCGTATAGTTAATAACAAAACTCGCAGGCTTTCCTTCTCAGTGGCATTCATGCCCGCTGCAGGCTCATCTAAGGCGAGTAGTAAAGGATCCGTCGCTAATGCTCGTGCGATCTCTACGCGGCGTTGGTCGCCATACGACAGATGTCGAGCGGTGCGTCCAGCCAGATGAGCGATACCGACAAAATTCAACAACTCAAAAGCGCGCTGCTGAATCGCTGCTTCTTCCTCGCGCGCAGCACGATGACGTAGTACGGCGCCGATGACTCCCTGATGAGTTCGAACATGTCGACCCACCATGACATTTTCTAGCGCTGTCATATCGCCAAACAAACGAATATTTTGAAACGTACGCGCGATACCTGCGCGCGCCACTTCGTGCGGTGATGAGGGGGAGTACGGGTGGCCATTGAGTTCAAATTCACCACCATCAGGCTGATAGAGACCGGTAATGACGTTGAATAGCGTGGTCTTACCTGCGCCGTTAGGTCCAATCAAACCGTATATCTGACCGCTTTGAATCGAGAGCGTTACATCCGACAGTGCCTGTAAACCACCAAAGCGTTTACCCGCACCTGAAATTTTTAGTAGCTGTGTCGTCATGCCTTACTCCCGGCAGACGATGCTTCTGTTTCTTCAGGTATCAATCGATCTTCATGCCGAGGTGAAGGCCATAAACCCGAGGGACGCAACAGCATAATTAACACCAGTGCTAAGCCATATAACAGCTGACGCAAAACTTCAGCCGCAATCCAAATCTGGCCAAACACCATCATCTGCATAGGCTCGACTGTATGCCGCAGCACTTCAGGTAAAGCGGCCAATAAGATGGCGCCCAACACCACGCCAGGAATATGACCAATGCCACCCAACACCACCATGGCCAGTACAGCAATCGATTCGGTCAAGCTAAACGATTCAGGTGAAACAAAGCCCTGAAAAGCTGCAAACATAGCGCCCGCAATACCGCCAAACGATGCGCCCATTGCAAAGGCCAGCAGCTTTACATTGCGCACATTAATACCCATCGCTTTAGCCGCGATTTCATCTTCACGAATCGCAATCCATGCTCTACCCAAGCGAGAATGTTGTAATCGACGCGAAATAAAAATAGTTAGTACGCACAACAGTAAAAATAAAAAGTAATAGGCATTCACCGATGGCATCTCAAGTCCAGCAAACTTAACCAGACCGCCGCTACCCACTTCACCCGCAAACGAAACTGATCCGATGCTCACCGGATCAATCAAATTAATTCCCTGTGGTCCGTTAGTGATGTTGACCGGACCATTCAGATTATTCATAAAGATGCGAATGATTTCACCGAAGCCCAAAGTGACGATGGCAAGATAATCGCCACGTAATTTCAAGGTCGGCGCACCTAAGATCGCACCAGCAAGGCCTGCAACGATAGCTGCCAATGGAACGATCAGCCATACTGACAAATGAAATCCTTGAGTAGCAACATCCGCAGGAAGTATCGCGATCAAACTTTGCGCAACAACCGGAAACTCCATCTGCAATGATTCAATCACTACGGCAAACTGCGGCGATGCAAGTAAGCCGGCGATATACGCACCAATCGCAAAAAAGGCGATGTAACCCAAATCGAGTAGTCCAGCAAAACCAACGACGATATTCAATCCAAGCGCGAGCAAAATATAAAGTAACGCCACATCAATGATGCGTACCCATGAATTACCGAATTGCGATGCAATGAAAGGAAAGGCAATCAGCAACAACACAAACAGACTGCGCGTTGCGAACGTGTCTTTTAAAAGAGTGGAGGAATGTTTCATCGGGATTGATTGCCGCCTACGAACGATCCGCTACACGCTCGCCCATCAAACCAGAGGGTCGGACAGTCAACACTAGTATCAACACGATGAACGCAAAAATATCTTGGTAATGACTACCCAAGACACCCGCAGTCAGATCACCAATGTAGCCAGCACCTAGGCTCTCGATGAGCCCCAATAAAATACCGCCCAACATAGCACCGTAGATATTTCCAATGCCACCTAATACGGCTGCAGAAAATGCTTTGAGCCCTGGGGTAAATCCCATCGCAAACTGTACCGAAGCATAGTTCGCACCCCACATGACACCCGCTATCGCAGCTAAGGTAGCGCCAATGGCAAACGTAAAAACTATCACGCGATTCGAATCAACACCCATCAGTGCAGCCACTCGTGGATTTTCTGCGACGGCTCGCATGGCACGACCCATACGCGTACGTTCAACCAGCAGCGTCAGTACGATCATTGAGATGGTAGCTAACAACAACAGTAATACTTGGGTTGGCGTGATCAGAGCGCCGAGTATGTGTATGGGCTCAACCGGTAACACCTGTGGAAACGGTAATGGGTTACGCCCCCAAATCATCATCGCGAAAGTTTGTAAAAGTATGGAGACACCAATCGCAGTAATCAGCGGAGCCAATCGCGGCGCATTGCGCAGGCGGCGATAAGCAATTCGCTCAATTAGTATGCTAACGCCTATGCACACAGGAATCGCACCGACGATAGCGATTGCTAGCTGTACGATGCCCGGCAATTCAGGAGCGACATGACCAATAATTTGTAACAACGTCCAACCTGCCATGGCACCGATCATCAACACATCGCCATGAGCAAAATTGATCAGATTAAGGACACCATAAACCATGGTGTAACCCAACGCAATCAACGCATACATGCTACCCAACACTAAGCCGTTGAATAACTGCTGTAACAATATTTCCATAGAATTCCGATGAACAGCGTAAGCCGTATCAGGCCGTGGCCGGACGTGGATTGAGGCCCTTGGGTAAAGGGAAAGTGACATGCTCTTCGACGCCGTCTAAATTGCGCACACTGCCTATACCCATAGACTTCAGCATGGCAACAACTTCCTCAACTAAAATTTCTGGAGCCGAAGCACCTGCTGTAACGCCTATGCGCTTTTTACCCACCAACCACGCAGGATCAATCTGACGCGCGTTATCGACCATGTAGGATGTCACACCATTTTTTTGTGCTACTTCACGCAAACGATTTGAGTTTGAACTACTGGGACTACCCACCACAATCACTAACTCCACTTGCGGTGCCATCATCTTTACTGCCTGTTGACGATTGGTTGTCGCGTAGCAGATATCACCTTTTTTAGGTTCAGCAATTAATGGAAAGCGCGCCTTCAGCGCGGCAATGATTTCCGTCGTGTCATCCACTGACAACGTAGTTTGCGATACATACGCCAATCGATCGGGGGATTTAACATGCAGCGTTTGAACATCTGCTACGGTCTCTACTAAATACATGCCTGCATCGCTCTGACCCATCGTCCCCTCAACTTCGGGATGACCTTGATGGCCGATCATGATGATCTCGCGATTTTCTTCACGCATTTTGGCGACTTCAACATGAACCTTAGTCACGAGTGGGCAGGTTGCGTCAAAAATTTTCAAGCCACGTTCTTCCGCTTCTGCCTTAATCGCGCGCGATACACCGTGTGCCGAAAACACCAAGTGACTGCCCGACGGCACGTCCGCCAGATCTTCAATAAAGACAGCGCCTTTACTGCGCAAATCTTCAACGACGTAAGCGTTATGGACAATTTCGTGACGCACATAGACAGGCGCACCAAACTGCGCGAGAGCTCTCTCAACGATTTCAATCGCGCGATCCACTCCAGCGCAAAAACCTCTTGGCTGAGCAAGCAAAATTTCTTTGTCCATGCTTTCTCCCTCAATACCTTTCCAGACAATCGCGCACCGGATTGGAAAAACAATTCGCGATAATACTCATAAACACTTCAGGGCAAAATCAAAAATCGCCTTGTAGCTGTCACATCACACCAATAATGCGCACCTCGAATTTTACGTGCTGACCAGCCAACGGGTGGTTGAAATCAAACAGGGCATCGTGTTCGCCCATTTCACGCAGCACACCTGCAAACCGTCCACCGCCAGGAGCGGCGAAATCAACCAGATCCCCGACCGCATAGTTTTCATCGGCATCGGAGTTTTCACGCAAGGTAGCCAGCGAAACCCTTTGCAATAAATCCGGATTGCGCGGGCCAAATGCCTGATCTGGCGATAACTCAAAGATCCGATGGGTGCCTTCAGCTAAGCCTATCAGGCACTGCTCAAGAAAAGGAGCGAGCTGACCTAAACCGATCTGAAGTGTTGCCGGATTTTCTTCAAACGTACTGACAATCGACTCGCCCTGCTGAGAAGACAATCGGTAATGAAGCGTCAGGAAAGACCCTTCGGTAATCATAGGTTGTGGCGTAGTCGGCATAAAGGTACGTCTAAAACAAGTCTCGCGCTATTGTAAGCCAGCCACCGAGTCAGGATTTATAACGTCAGCGTTTTACTTCGCTAGGCTGTGGAGTTACACAGTTGCGGCTACTTCGGCACATAGCGTATTCAACACGAATTTTCTGATGGTGATTTTTAAAGGATAGATAGCATGCGAATAAACGATTTACCTGCTGGTGAGCGGCCACGTGAGCGCTTGTTGGCCCTAGGCGCTGAAGCACTTACCGATGTTGAACTGCTAGCCATCGTGCTGCACACTGGCACAGCGGGTATGGGTGTCATCCAAATGGCCGAGTCCATCATTACTCAATTTGGCTCGCTCGGAAAACTCATGACAGCGCCCGCCCGAGCACTAAATGACATCAAGGGACTGGGGCCAGCAAAGCGCTCGCAAATGCTGGCCGTGCTAGAACTAGGAAGGCGTTGCTTCGCTGGTGAGATGAAAGCCCAACCCGTTTTCAAATCCCCCAAATCACTAGAACAGTTTTTACAAAGGCAATTCGCCGGGCAGCAAAGCGAATGTTTCATCGCCCTCTTTCTCGACGTAGAGCACCGCATGATTGCCTGCGAAACTTTATTCAAAGGCACGCTGACTCGCACCACAGTTTATCCGCGCGAAATCGTGCGTCGAGCCCTAGAACACAATGCGGCAGCCATCATCTTTTCGCACAACCACCCTTCCGGCGCCGCCCTACCGAGCGCCATGGACAAATTGTTAACGTCCGAACTTAAGAAAGTGATGGATTGCGTAGAAATACCCATGCTGGATCACCTGATTGTTAGCGGCACGGCGGTGTGGTCCTTCCGAGCTAACGGATTGTGCTGAGCCCTTGATTTATCAGGATATTTTGTTTGGCTACGAACTTAAGACGATATTGATAAGGCAAGATAAATCAAAATTTACGCCCAACTTGGATCAATTGTTAAATTATTTAATGGTTTCAAGACACCATTTTAGTTCGCAAGTCCTTGAATAATCTAAATATTTTCAGTATACTCGCGGTCTTTCTAATGTTGGATGTATAAAGGAGTCTGCCGTGGCACGTGAATGCCAAGTAACAGGGAAGAAGCCGATGGTCGGCAATAACGTTTCCCACGCAAATAACAAAACCAAGCGCCGCTTCCTGCCTAACTTGCAGAACCGCCGTTTCTGGGTTGAATCTGAAAACCGCTGGGTCCGCATGCGCGTATCGACTGCAGGTGTTCGCATTATCGACAAACTTGGCATCGACGCCGTGTTGCTCGACATGCGCGCCCGTGGCGAAAAGATCTAACGATTACATTTAAAGGACGACCACCATGGCTACTAAAGGCCGAGATAAGATCAAACTGGAGTCAAGTGCGGGTACTGGCCACTTCTACACGACTTCCAAAAACAAGCGCACCATGCCTGAAAAAATGGAGATCATGAAATTCGATCCCAAGGCACGCAAGCACGTGATGTACAAAGAAACGAAGATTAAATAAATCGTCGAATCATTGAGTTCGTTAAGTTCGTAATGTTCGTAAAAAAGCCCCGCAAGATTTGCGGGGCTTTTTTTTGCTTGAAACTATGGACTTTTCGATAGTCATCAACGCGAGGCTCTAACGTTAGGCATAGCTACGTAAGCGCAGCGAGAACTGCTCCAACGAACGAATGCCGGACGCCTCTGCACGAGCGCACCAGTCACGCAACTGGGCGAGTAATTGATCGCTACTCGAATGGGAACGCTCCCACAGTGCAGCCAATTCAGTTCTCATTTCGTGCATAGTCTTCAGGGTATCGCTGTACTTGAAGATTTCTGACAATTGCTGCTGTTGTTCTGCTTCCAGGGTTGCTGGCTCGCACTGCAGTAATTTTTTCGATGATTTCAACATATCTTTCTCGAGTGCCGATTTGGCGCGTATGTTGGCAATCTCGTCACCCCATACCTGCCTCAATGAAAGCGCATATTTCGCCATCACGTCGTAGCGATTAGCCACGATGGACTGCAGCGTATCGAGATCGGCCACCAGTTTTTCGCGATCGAAACGCGGAGCAGGTGCGACTTTTTTAACCTTGGCAAGACCAAAGAAAGAAAGAATCGTGATGTACATCCAGCCAATATCGAACTCATACCACTTCGATGACAGCTTGGCCGAGGTGCCGTAGGTATGGTGATTATTATGTAGCTCTTCACCACCAATGATGATGCCCCAAGGAAGAATGTTGGTTGACGCGTCTTTGCAATCAAAATTGCGATAGCCCCAATAGTGACCAATGCCATTAATGATGCCGGCGGCAGTCACAGGAATCCACATCATCTGCACTGCCCAGACACTCAAGCCAAGCACGCCAAACAACATAATATTAATGACCAACAGCATAGAAACACCCAAGGCTGAGTGTTTTGTGTAGACATTACGCTCGATCCAATCATCTGGCGTACCGTGACCATATTTCTCTATGGTTTCAGTGTTGCGTGCCTCAATACGATACAGCTCAGCACCTTCGTAAACGACTTTGTCGATGCCACGTGTGACTGGGCTGTGCGGATCTTCTTCAGTTTCACATTTAGCATGATGCTTACGGTGTATGGCGGCCCACTCTTTGGTAACCATGCCGGTAGTCATCCACAACCAAAAACGGAAAAAATGACTAGGTATCGCATGCAAGTCCAAGGCACGGTGTGCTTGGCAGCGATGCAGAAAAATAGTGACGCCCGCAATCGTGATGTGCGTGACGATCAACGTGTAAATAAAAATTTGCCAGCCAGTCGCATGCGTCAGGCCGTTCAAAAGGAAATCAAGGACAGGATCCAAGCCAGAGGTCAGGCTCATTTTTTCTCCAGAGAGTAGAACAAAAGCGAAGCGGCATTAAATCTAATGAGATTTACAGTGCTTCAATGTACGAATTGTACGTTGTTTTGGACTGGCCGGGCTTCTTAAAGAGCAACTTAGTCGGATAAAGGCTTATGAATCAAAGGCTTGTCAGTTTGATCTGAAAACTGTGGTGTTTTTTCTAATACCACAGGAATACGTATGTTCAGCTCTTGTATTAGCGCCAGCAAACCGCAGTTAATCTCAGAAATTAAGCCCGTCGTGCCTAGCTCAGGATCGATAATCCAAAAACCCAATTCAAGCTCCAGCCCCTCGGGTGCGAGCCGCTTCACTATCAGCTCAGGCGCTGGATCGGCTAAAACTCTTGAAATACCCGACACTAAACTTTGAGATAGCTTTGTTAAATTTGCAATATCTGTCGCATAAGCCACGTTGAGACCAATAGAAAGCCTAACCCGACGGTCTGACAAAGAAAAATTTTGAACCGGCAGAGACACCATCATTTCATTCGGAATGACTGTTTCTGATCCATCTGTTCCGCGCAAGATCGTGCAGCGCGCATTGATCTGTACGACTTCACCTTTGAATTTATCGACACTGATGATGTCACCCAGTGAAAGACTGCGCTCGACCAAAATCACTATACCTGACACATAACTACTCACCAATTTCTGCAAACCCAAACCGAGACCAACACCTAACGCGCCGCCGAAAACGGATAACACCGTTAAATCAATGCCGACCAGTGACAGGCTA
The DNA here is from genome assembly GCA_947454305.1 of Oxalobacteraceae bacterium. GTDB lineage: Bacteria > Pseudomonadota > Gammaproteobacteria > Burkholderiales > Burkholderiaceae_D > Pernthalerella. The sequence goes on along the minus strand of CANGJE010000019.1, from coordinate 23,363 downwards.
GTTAAAACGGCGATCAGTAGAAAAAATGCGCGGCCCGCGCGCGCCATAACAACGCGTAAAGACGAATGAAAGGTTTCCAGTTGCATAAGCTTTTGCTCAAGCACTGCAGAAGCCCACAACGCCAACACCACGGTCACACCCACCGACAGTAAGGCCTGAATAATGACCAGCAGTGATTCACGATGACGCCCGATGGGAATCATTGTCTCTTCAAGAATGAGCACAAGCTCAGGCCACAAACCTGTCACATAGAGTGCAAAACTAATCCAAACGATGGTCGCAAAAGTTTGCTCGAAGGCTTGCATGAAGCGACCTACGCGACCTTCTCTGGCAAAGGCTTTGCGCAATAAAAAAAATACAGCCCGAATCAAAGAAAATGAAAGCAACAAAGGCACTGCAACACGCAAAAGCCCCACGTGATGCCAGCTTTTCATTAAACCGATAGCCAGCTCTATCAAAATTACGCTAAACAATGGCGTCAACACGGTACGAAAATTATCGGCAGGCACCGTCAGTACGTGTAAGCGCTCGGAATCCAACGAAAAACGTTTACTCCAACTTCGAGATAACACCCATCCTGCGAGCAGGCAAAGCGCCAACACGAAAAGCTGTGACAAAAAATCTGGGCTCTCCAGATCGGCCAGTAAATCTAGCCATAAGTTATAAGCTGCGGAATAGTTCATTTTTTTTCACTCACGGTGTAAGGCCTTGCCTGTTGCCAGTGGCGCTCCCAATTTTTGGCATAGCGCTCGGTCAAGCGAGGATTATCACGAAATATCACTAAATTTTCTGCATTCGTATTTTGTGCACCCCACGTGAAATTGTAGCTTCCAGTAATCACCACGGGATGCCTGCTAACCGCATCAATCAACAACACTTTGTTATGCGCATGGCGGTAACGCGTTTCCAGCCATACGGGAATATTATTTTGCCCAAGAAGATCCAACAACGAACCTACCGTATCTTCATGTTGACGGCTGTCTGCTATGACTCGCACATCAATGCCGCGCTGACGCGCATTAATTAAACCAGAAGTAATCGTCCGACTCGTTAATAAATACGCTTGCACGAGTATCTGTGATTTTGCAGAGGCAATCGCATCAATCAATAAAGCCTCGGTATCATCCCATGGCGAAAAAGCGACCTGTACCGTTCCTTCAGCTATAAACGTTTCGGGAACACTTTTAGCCTCTGTCGCATGACTCCATGGCAGAGAACACAGCAACAGCGAAAGCAAACACAAAAATTTTAAATTGTTAAGCAATGCTTAGGCTTTCCTTTCAATCACCGCCGCAAAAAATCCATCCGTATGATGACGATGAGGTAGTAATTTAAGATAGTCATTCATAGCTAATGAAATTTTTTGCTCAGCTAGTACCTCGCTCATAGGACGCAATTCATAATCAGGGTGCGTACTGAGGAAGCTAGTAACAATGGATTCATTTTCTTCTTCCAGCAAGCTGCACGTTGCATACACCACACGCCCGCCTGGCTTTACTAAACGCGCCGCGCTAGCAAGTATCGACGTCTGCAGCTGACTCATTTGCGCAATATCGCCTTCTGACTGTCGCCATTTCATATCGGGGTTGCGGCGCAAGGTTCCTAAACCACTGCAAGGGGCATCAATCAATACACGATCAAGCTTGCCCGACAGACGTTTTATTTTGGCGTCTTTCTCATGCGCCATCAAACCGGGATGAACATTCGACAAACCGCTGCGCGCCAGTCTGGGCTTCAATTTAGCCAAGCGCTTTTCTACAACATCAAAGGCATACAAGCGTCCGGTGTTGCGCATCCAGGCACCAAGAGCGAGTGTTTTACCGCCGGCGCCAGCACAAAAATCAGCCACCATTTCGCCGCGTTTAGCTCCAACGATTTGCGACAGTAACTGACTACCTTCATCTTGTACTTCAACCCAACCATCTTTGAACAGAGGCATGTTTTGCAGCGCAGGTTTTTTTCTTATGCGCAAACCCAATGGAGAATACGGCGTAGGCTCACTCACAATACCTGCAGTCGTTAGCTCAGCCTGCACTGCTTCGAGCGATGATTTAATCGTATTAATCCGAAGATCAAGCGGAGCACTCTCATTTAACGCATCAACCAATTGAAATGCTTCTTCTTCACCTAACTGCGCGATCAATCGACTCATAATCCAATCGGGCATATTAGTTCTAAGTGGAACTGAAAAACTGTGACTATCCAGCGCTAACACTTCGTTTAACCACGCAGTCTCTTGCTCAGACAAACCCGCTATCGACTCCACACCCACAGCATGAGCCAAACCCAACAAAGCAATACGGCGCATTTGCGAACCCGAACCTGATTCAGCTAAATGAGTAAACAACGTTCGTTTGCGCAGTAGCGCATACACCGCTTCAGCGACAACTCCGCGTTCACGTCCACCCAACCTAGGGTGCTCACGAAAATAGCGCGATAGCACCATATCCGCCGCCGCAGTAAAGCGCAGAACATCACGCAAGGCTTCTTCAGTACTTGCGATGATTGCAGGTGGCAATCTCATAATTTATTACTTTCAGAAAATGGCAGGCAGTTCTACTGCCTAAAATGTGAGGCGAGATAATCGCCTAAAAGAAATTCCTTACTACTTGCCTGGGGAGCGCACGACCCGACCATCAACGAGCTTGAGCGCGCCGGACATCAGATCGCGCACTGCTTGAGGATAGATACGATGCTCCTGTTCGAGCACACGCGCAGCCAGCGTGTCCTCAGTATCATCGTCCAGCACTGGCACAGCCGCTTGCGCAATGATAGGGCCGTGATCTAGTTCAGCTGTCACAAAATGTACCGTTGCGCCATGCACTTTGACACCCGCATCGATTGCCTGCTGATGCGTGTGCAAGCCAGGAAAACTCGGTAGCAACGAAGGATGAATATTAATGAGTCGTCCAAAATATCGGTTTACGAATCCTGGCGTCAGGATCCTCATGAACCCGGCTAATACAATTAAGTCGGGAGAATGTTGATCAATCAGTTCGGCCAATGCGGCATCGAATTGCTCGCGATCTGGGTAATCGCGATGATTGATTGCAGAAGTAGCGATGCCTGCCGCGCGAGCCACATCCAAGCCCGCTGCCGTCGGTTGATTGCTGATCACTGCCGCAATCTGCGCTGGCCAACGATCAGCAGCCGCCACTTTCAGCATGGCTTGCATATTGCTGCCGCGTCCGGAGATTAAGATAACGATGCGCTTCATAGCGCGAATTTTAACAGCGCATCCTTCTTACCGAAGGAGAATAAGCGCACCGCGCTTAAGGCTGAAACAACGCTGAAACGATGGATTGCTTATTGAAAAGAGAAAAATACCCGGAAAGGGATTTTTTTCTCAGCCCAGAAATCAGCGGCATCACGAAACACATCCAACAGATTTTCGCGTGCTTCTTTATCAAATTTCTGAGTACTGGGAAGCTGCTCTAAGACCACCAAAAAGCCAGTTTGATCGCCCGCTTCATGCAAAACCTTGGTCAGGCATTCAGTCAGCGCATCATAATTTTTGGCAAATTGCTTGGGCAGATGAAACGATTCAGCAATGATGCCCAACATTTGTTGACGTGTCTGCCCCTGCGCGCAATGAGCATAAAGAAAATGCTGGCCGAGACGAACCGCCTCCTCCTGCAATTCGGTCACCCGAAAGGCGCGGATAGACTGCACCACATTCGTTGGAACGGCGCGAAGCAGACCACTGGCAGGAATGACTTCCTGGACCTCGTCCTCGCGCTGCAAAGGCGCGCTGAGCATGTAAATGTTCACGGTAATTTTTTAACAACAAAAAACGCACGCAATTTCAAAGTAGTTGTGAATTTTGCAACGACTGCGTACGCACGTTAGTCCTAATTTGCTGTCGACTACCCTTAATAAGCTCTTGATCGCCAGCAACTCATGATGATACCTGTCCTTTGGTCTCGGCAAAACCCCTGAGCGACCTCAAGGGCATAAATACAGGTAGTTATTTGGCAATAAACATCAGGGAGAGGCTGATTTATTGTGAATTTTATGAGGAGCGTTTGGCACTATCCCAACAAACTAGTGAATTGGGAGGGCTTAAGGTTAAGGGCAGAAGTTGCCGAATCGAAATGGAATAAAGCCGAATCAGATTAATGCTCCGAAGGTTTAAAAAATTGCAACACTTCGTTTTTCCTTTTTAAGACATCAATTTGACCCAATTCAATCAGTGAACGGGTATAGCTAGCCTCAAACAACAAATACGAAGCAAGCGCAGAGCCGCGCTGCTCGGTCGCACCGATCGCTGAGAGCAGCGTGCGTATCGGCAGCGGCAAACTACCCACATGACGGCTAGCGATCAAATCTAAGGGCTGAGACGGTGTAATGGCCAGCATTTCAACAGGATGCAAAGGAGTCAGCGCTCGCTGTTCAGGGGTTAACAACGCAAGCGTGCCATTAATTCGAGTGAGCCTCTCGATATCCGATGACAGTCCATCCAAAAAAATACTGGACATGGCATGACCAGCGATTTGTGCAAGACTGGGATAGCCGGAAAACTGACTGAACTCCCGCTTCACACCGACGTTACCCGCACCAATGACCAGTACCTTGTTTGCACCCAGATGAATAGCCGGCGAAATAGGTGCCACGTCGCGCATAGAGCCATCACCAAAGTACTCACAGCGATCATTGCAGTACAAAGGTACCGCAGGAAAAATAAGAGGAATAGCTGAGGAAGCCAGCAGATGATCAATAGTGATTTGCTGCTGAACCGACATACGCTGCGCCCGCTGCCATGGAGAAATCTCAGCTGCCGACTGATAAAAAATGACATGCCGGCCTGCGGTATACGACGAAGCAGACACTGCCAACGCATCGATAGCACCCTGCTCTAGTGCCGCATCCAAACGCGGCAAATCGATCATTTTGTTTAGCAAATCCGCCAGCGGGGAATTATCCAGTAGTGAATTCGGCGGTTGAGAATGCCACTTGCGCAGCAACCATCCAAACGAAAGTAAAGAAAGCCAACGCGCCCCTGATCGAATCACGCCTATTGAGTCGGCACGATAAACTTGTTCAACATTCAGATTGCGCCAGACATTTACTAAATGCGTGACACTCTCTTCGAAATTGTCAGCACGACTAGCAAAGGCTGTCGCATTGATCGCGCCAGCGGAAGTTCCACACACAATGGCAAAGGGATTACGCTCAGCCGGCCAACCCGTTTCGCTGAGTAACGAAAAAATAGCTTGCAAAACACCTACCTGGTAAGCAGCGCGCGCGCCACCACCCGCCAAGAACAAAGCTGTTTTTTGTGGTTCAGACATAGCTGCAGAGTAACAGCACCTGATCGCGACTAAAAGCCCTCCGCTCTACTATCGTAACGACGCCACACTGCACCACACTGCGACCATCATAAAAAAAGCGTGTAGGAAGTTAACTTCCTACACGCCTTCATTGCCCGTGAATGTAATTATTTGGGCTGCATACGAATAGCACCATCGAGACGGATAGTTTCACCATTCATCATGGTGTTCTCGATAATGGTTTTCGCTAAATGCGCATATTCATGCGGCTTACCAAGCCTAGGAGGAAACGGGACCATGCGACCCAAGGCATCTTGCACTTCTTGAGGCATGCCTAACAACATCGGTGTTTCGAAAATACCCGGAGCAATCGTCATCACACGAATACCGTTACGCGATAAGTCACGCGCCATCGGTAATGTGAGTCCAACCACCGCTGCCTTAGAGGCACCATACGCTGCTTGCCCGATCTGACCGTCATACGCCGCGACTGATGCCGTATTGATGATCACGCCGCGCTCTCCGCCAGCATTCGGCTCATGATTACTCATTGCCACTGCTGCTAGACGTGCCATGTTGAACGTACCAATCAAATTGATGTTCACTACGCGCTGAAAAACATCTAAGGGATGCGCACCATCTTTACCCACGGTCTTGACAGCTGGAGCCACGCCCGCGCAGTTAATCAAACCAACTAATGTACCCATCGATTCAGCAGCCGCTACTACCGCCAGACCATCCGCTTCGGAGGTCACATCGCACTTCACAAATTTACCTTTGAGTTCAGCAGCGAGTTTTTCGCCAGCCTCAACTTGCACATCGGCGAGTACGACCTTGCCACCGTTATCAACAATCATGCGTGCGCTAGCAGCACCTAAGCCAGATGCTCCGCCGGTAATGATGAAGACATTATTCTTGATTTCCATGCTCTCTCCAGATCGATAAATAATTCTATAGGCACTAACTCGCATCGCGCCAAGTGCGCTGCCAAGCCGTAATGATAACCGCCAAAAGAAAAAGGCAGCCTAAGCTGCCTTTTTCAATCTAAAACAATCACCTCATTAACCAAAAATACCTTTGGCTGCCAACAGCGGCACGATCAGCAGCGCCACAATGTTGATAATCTTAATCAATGGATTCACTGCAGGACCCGCTGTATCTTTGTAGGGATCGCCAACGGTGTCGCCAGTAACAGCCGCTTTATGCGCCTCGCTACCTTTGCCGCCGTGATGACCGTCTTCGATATATTTCTTAGCGTTGTCCCAAGCACCGCCACCGGTACACATAGAAATAGCGACAAACAAACCCGTCACAATGGTACCCATCAACAAACCACCCAATGCCTTCGGTCCGAGAATCAAACCAACCACGATAGGCACGACAACAGGCAGTAATGAAGGAATCATCATTTCTTGGATAGCTGATGCGGTCAACATATCCACTGCTTTGCCGTATTCAGGCTTGCCAGTACCTTCCATGATGCCGGGGATTTCACGGAACTGTCGACGCACTTCTTCGACCACCGAGCCCGCTGCACGACCTACGGCTTCCATCGCCATTGCGCCAAACAGATAAGGAATCAAACCACCGATGAACAAGCCCACGATCACCATAGGATCGGAGAGATCAAAAGCGACTTCAATACCGCGAGCATGCAATGCATGGGTGTAGTCAGCAAACAGAACCAACGCTGCCAAACCTGCAGAACCAATCGCATACCCTTTGGTCACAGCCTTAGTCGTATTACCAACCGCATCTAAAGGATCGGTAATGTCACGAACGCTATCTGGCAATTCAGCCATTTCTGCAATACCACCGGCATTGTCAGTAATTGGGCCATAAGCGTCGAGTGCAACGATAATGCCAGCCATCGACAACATCGACGTTGCCGCGACTGCAATACCGAACAAACCCGCTAATGAATACGATGCAAGAATACCTGCGCAAACAAACAGCACAGGCCACGCCGTCGATTTCATCGAGATGCCGATACCCGCAATAATGTTTGTCGCATGACCCGTAGTCGATGCTTGAGCGATGTGTTTAACCGGTGCGAAATCGGTACCTGTGTAGTACTCAGTTACCCACACCATCGCTGCAGTCAACACCAAGCCCACTGCGCATGATCCAAACAATTGCATCGCAGTCACCACACGATCACCCACCATCGTGATTGGCTCAGGGAATACCATCGTCGTGACGAAATAGAATGCGATCAGCGACAGCACGCCAGCAACAATCAATCCGCGATACAACGCAGGCATCACGTTTTTCATGTCAGGGCTTGCTTTAACAAACATCACACCGATGATCGAAGCAATGATCGATACACCGCCAAGGATCAACGGATAAATCACCGCAGCACCCGGAGCAGATGCCACCATCAACGCACCCAATGCCATCGTCGCGATCAATGTCACAGCGTAGGTCTCGAACAAATCGGCAGCCATACCTGCGCAATCGCCAACGTTGTCACCCACGTTATCGGCAATAACCGCTGGATTGCGTGGATCATCTTCAGGAATCCCCGCTTCCACCTTACCGACCAAATCAGCACCGACGTCTGCACCCTTGGTGAAGATGCCGCCGCCGAGACGAGCGAAGATAGAAATCAGCGATGAGCCAAATGCTAGTCCCAGCAAAGGCTTGAGTGTTGCTGAATCAGGATGCTCTAAACCACCGATGAAATAGTAGAACAGCGAGACACCCAACAGACCCAGACCCACCACCAACATGCCGGTAATAGCACCACCACGGAAGGCCACGTCCAGTGCTGGACCGATGCCATGAGTCGCCGCCTGAGCCGTACGCACATTGGCGCGTACCGAGACGTTCATACCAATGAACCCGCAGGCACCTGACAACACCGCACCAACGACAAAACCCAGCGCCGTTTTAAGGTCAAGAAAAACGCCTATCAGAACCGCCAGCACGACACCAACGATGGCAATCGTTCGGTATTGACGCGCAAGATAAGCCGCAGCACCTGCTTGAATCGCTGCAGCGATTTCCTGCATGCGCTCATTACCAGCGTCCTGACTCAGAATCCAGCTACGTGAAACTAAACCGTAGATAACGGCGATGAGGCCGCATATCACAGCAAACCACAGTCCTTGTGATGCCATATCTCTCCTCCAATTGTTCGCAACAAAATTAACTTCATTTGCAGCCCGACCTGTATCGGTCAGTACTGCGATCAACTACAACTGCTAATTACAACGTACAAACCTCAACCGAACACTCACCAACTAAGAAGATCTTTCGCTCATGAAAAAAGCGGACCGAAGTCCGCTTTCATTAACATCTTTCTTACTTCTCCAGCGCGGCAAACGCGCGGTCGCGAATTTCATCGACCGGACCCACGCCGGCGATCTTGCGATATTTTGGCGCTCCGGATTTTCCTGATTGCGCCCAGTCGTTGTAATAACCGACCAATACTTTGGTTTGGTCATGATAGACCGACAAACGTTTTTTTACGGTCTCTTCACGATCATCATCACGCTGAATCAACTCCTCACCGGTCTGATCATCTTTACCTGCAACCTTAGGCGGATTGAATTTGACATGATAGGTACGACCGGAAGCAGGATGAACGCGCCGTCCGCTCATACGCTCAATAATCGCTTCATCAGGAACATCAATCTCGAGCACGTAATCAATAGCGACACCCGCGTCTTTCATCGCATCAGCTTGCGGAATCGTGCGCGGAAATCCATCGAACAAATAGCCATTGGCACAGTCGGGTTGTTTAAGCCTATCTTTGACCAATCCAATAATAATTTCATCAGACACCAATCCACCCGCGTCCATTACCTTTTTTGCGGCCAGGCCCAGCGGCGTACCTTCTTTGACAGCCGCGCGCAACATATCGCCCGTGGAGATCTGTGGAATATTGAAACGTTCTTTTATGTACGCAGCCTGCGTGCCTTTTCCAGCACCGGGCGCTCCAAGCAAAATCAACCGCATTACTAATTCCTTACGTTTTTTTTGAAACCGGCAACCGCGCAGCTACTACCAGCAACCGGTGTGTCTCCCGAATAGTCCGCACGAAAGTTACCACAGAATCTGCCGCTAACGGAGGTTTGCCCCCGCCAGAGTATTGCTCAAACGGCAAAATATCGGCGCACTCGCTCAAGATCTTCAGGTGTATCAACGCCTGCTTGTGGAACATGCGATGTTCGTCGCACTGCAATATGAAAACCATTCCAGAGCACTCGCAATTGTTCGAGTGCCTCGATATCTTCTAGTGGTGACTTAGGCAATGATGAATAGCGACCGAGAAAATCGCGTCGATACGCATATAAACCGATATGTCTGAGAGGCTCATAACCTGCTGGTAGATCTTTTAGATCGCTAACCGCAAAAGCATCGCGATGCCAGGGAATAGGTGCACGAGAAAACAGCAAAGCATGTTCAGAGCTATCGAGCACAACTTTCACGACATTCGGATTAAATAAATCAGCGACCTGATCAATCGGATGAGCCGCAGTTGCCATCGGAACCTGTTCAGTTATCAACGAAGCACACTCATTGATTAATTCAGGATCAATTAAGGGCTCATCACCTTGTACATTCACAATCACCTGATCATCTGCTAACGCCAGCGCAGTAGCGACTTCGGCAATTCTATCGGTGCCCGATGGATGATCGGCGTGCGTCATGTGAACGGCTATGTCATGAGCCTTGCAAGCTGCAAAAATATCCGCGTGATCGGTGGCCACCACAATACGCGACGCACGCGACATCGCTGCGCGCTCAGCCACACGTACGATCATGGGTTTGCCGCCTAGATCAGCAAGCGGTTTATCCGGCAAGCGTGTTGATGCCATGCGGGCCGGAATAATGATAGTGAAACTCATGAAAAATGGCGTCAGAAATGCAAAAGCTATTTAACTGAATCGCTCTGCTGCGGGCTAGCTGCATTCATATCGCGCGCTTGTTCTGCCCACATAATTGGAATGCCATCGCGTATGGGAAACGCCAGATGATCGGGATTGCAGATGAGTTCTTGTGCTTGCTTGTCGAACTTCAACGGCCCTTTGCACAGAGGGCAGACAAGAATATCAAGCAGTCGAGTATCCACGCAGTTTCTCCACAAGGTGTTCAGAAAACGGACCAGCAATGGCCGCTTCAACAGGCACTACCCAGAGTCTGGGATCATCAGCCAAGCCATTTCGCTTGCTGCATTTTACTGCATCCTTTTCAGTGATCAGAATCATGTCCACCTTTAACGACTCAAACGGATTGCTAACGTAATCAAAATGATCGGGTAAAGCGATGTGTTCTTGCACATTCACGCCTAGCTGTTTGAGCATCGTAAAGAAACGTTCGGGATGTCCAATACCTGCTGCAGCAGCAACCGATAAATTTTCAGGGAGTTCTTTGAGTGGTTTGGTATTCGCTCGGTTAATTAATTGCTCAGCGTGCTGACCGACTAGCTGCATAGAAAATGAATTTTCACCCACAGATGCTAATCCATTCAACACGCGAAAATCAAATCGCCGCGCTGCCGGTTCGCGCAATGGACCTGCAGGTAACAACCATCCATTACTGATGCCGCGTTCATCAAATAAAAGAATTTCGATATCGCGACCTAGCGCGTAATGTTGCAGGCCATCGTCAGAAATAATGACATTCACTTCCGGATGTGCATTCAGTAAAGCGCGCGCTGCGCTAACTCTGTTGCGCCCCACGACCAACGGCACTGCCGCCCTTTGTACGATGAGCAAGGGTTCATCACCAATATCATCCGGCGACATCTGCGCATTGATTTCCACTACCCGGTTGGCATCACCACCATAACCTCGCGAAATCACACCGGGTACAAATCCTTGATCACGTAAGCGCCGGCTTAACCAAATCACTAACGGAGTTTTGCCGGTACCACCGACATAAATATTACCGACCACGATCACCGGAACAGGTAATCGCATTTGCTGCAACACGCCCACCGTAAACAACCAGCGACGCGTCGCAGTAAGTAATCCAAATAACAAAGAAATCGGCCACAGCAACCACGCCACAAGACCGCGACTCAGCCAGGTGCGCGTTAGGAAAATTTCAATCGATGATCGCTGCGTCATGCTGTGCCCGAGTAGGCTGAAAAAAATAGATGAGCATAAGGCGATTAGCTAGCGCGACGCGCCCGACTGAGCAGCGAATACCAATTTAGGTAATCCCGCAATGCGCGCTGCTTCCATCAGCTGCACTACTGACTGATGACTGGCCATCGCATCAGCATGAATCTCAACCGTAATCTCAGCATTCCCGTGGGCTGCCTCACGCAATACTGTGGCCAGTGATGCAGGATCGCTAGCCGCTACGCGCTGCTGCTGAATAGCGAAATGGCCCTGCGCATCAACTGCGACCGTAATCGATTTCGGCAATGGGGTTGAATCCGCCTCAGCCGACGGAAGACTCACGTTAAGACTAGTGAATTTACTGAATGTCGTACTCACCATCAGAAAAATCAAAATCACCAACAACACATCGATGAAGGCAATCAGATTAATTTCAGGCGGTGCGCGCCGCTGGCCTTTACGAAAATTCATCTCAGTCTCGCTGACCAGTGACGGTATCAACAAAGCGCACAGCTTGCTGCTCCATGTCGATCACAAAACCATCGACTAAAGCATGAAATTGCCGATGAAAAACCAGCGATGGCATGGCCACAGCCAACCCAAAACCCGTGTTGTACAGCGCCACCGAAATACCGTGGGCCACTTGCAGTGGATCAGCACCGACCCCACCGCTAGCACCAAATAATTCGATCATGCCAATCACAGTGCCGAACAAACCCATTAACGGCGCTAAGGTAGCGATGGTTCCTAAGGTCGTTAAATAACGCTCGAGCTGATGGGCAGCTGCACGACCTGCTTCTTCAATCGCTTCTTTCATGACCTCGCGCGAGGCTTCACGATTGCGCATTCCTGCGGCCAGCACTCGACCCAGTGGCGAATTATTTTCTAAGCGCTCCACCACTTCCGCATCAACACTGCCTGAGCGAGTTACTGCAATAACCTCAGGCAGTAAGTTAGGTGGAAGAATTCTGGCGGCGCGCAGATAAAGCAGTCGCTCAATAATCACGGTAACGGATATGACCGACGCGATGAGCAAAAACCAAATCGGCCAACCGGCTGCTTGAATGATCGCAAACAAATGCGTTCTCCTGCACAAAGAAAAGAATGGAGGCGACTGTAACCGCATTGCTAACCCGCAGCAAGCTAGGGCGGGCGCTCAGTGCCAATACAGTTGGGTCGAAACGTCGAAAAAAGCAATCACTTACTTTCTTTTATCTTAATTGATTATATAGCTTGCCTTAAACTAGTTATACACAGAACGTGTGGGCAAGTCTGTGAATAAGCTCGCTCGGGTTTAGCAAAGTCACTGATTCAACGACAAAAAATCACTCCGCTCACACTTCGCCCACTAACTAGGCACGAGCTCATGAGTGCGATAATCCCGCTGAGCAGCGACAATACGCATTCATTTTCCACTGCGACCGCATACATGTTCACTGAAAGCCAACCCAGCGATAGCGGCAACTCCGACATTCTGACCGTCAGCCAGCTCAATCAGGCCGTCGGCCGTTTGTTGGAGCGCAGCTTTCCACTGACCTGGATCAGTGGCGAAATTTCAAACTTCACCCGCGCCGCTTCTGGTCATTGGTATTTCACACTGAAAGATGCATCGGCCCAAGTGCGCGCGGTGATGTTTCGTGGACGAGCCCAGTATGTTGATTTTGCTCCACGCGAAGGTGACAAGATTGAAGTGCGCGCCGTAGTCACTTTGTATGCCGCACGTGGCGACTTTCAGCTGAATGTCGAAGCAATGCGTAAAGCAGGTGTGGGTAATCTGTATGAAGCCTTTTTGAAATTAAAGGCCAAGCTAACCGCTGAAGGTTTATTTGATGCTGATCGTAAGCGCGAGTTACCCGTTTTTCCGCGTCAGATCGGTATCGTCACCAGTCCGCAAGCAGCGGCCTTACGCGACGTCATCACCACCCTGCGCCGCCGTGCGCCGCATGTATCCATCGTTCTGTATCCCACGGCTGTGCAAGGCGAAGGATCGGCAGAAAAAATTGCTGCTGCTATTAATACCGCATCTGATCGCGCCGAATGCGATGTGCTGATTGTTTGTCGTGGTGGCGGCAGTCTTGAAGATCTTTGGTCTTTCAATGATGAGCGTGTTGCACGAGCGATTGCTGCATCAACTATTCCGGTGGTCTCCGGTGTGGGACATGAAACCGATTTCACCATCGCCGACTTTGTGGCTGATCTTCGCGCGCCAACACCAACCGCCGCCGCAGAAATGGCGGCCATTCCAACGGAGGATTGGCTAGCTGAGCTGCACCAGCATGCGCTGGACTTGAGCGATGGATTCAGACGAGTGCTAGACGATCACTCGCAAACACTGGACTGGATGGCTCACCGATTACAAAGCCCTAGCATGGCGATTGACCATCAAAAACTACGACTGTCGAGCTTACTCAGCCGATTACGTCATGGCGCCACAACACCCATCACCGGCGCACGCTTTCGCATCGAACAAGCGCGCAGCCGCTTACACCATGCCTTGCCAGATACCCGCATGCCTCGCGCACGCTTGAGCGCTAAAACGGCGCAACTTCAGACGGCTTTCATTTCACGACTCACCAGCCGTCAGCACGCACTCAAATCCGCCAGCGATCAGCTTGAACTGCTGGCGCCTCAGCGTACGCTAGAGCGCGGTTATGCGATCTTGGCTGACGAATCGGGTCGAGTACTGCGCCAGCCCTCGGAGATACAGCCTCCACAACGGGTAAAACTTACCCTGGCCGGCGGCAGCACCTTGGTGGACATCGCAGCGCGGGTTAATGCTAAAGATTGAGCAGAATCGCGGGATTTTCAGTCCACTCCATGGGAAATTGCCGCTTAGGCTATACTTCGCGCGGATTCACAAGGGCTTCAATTGGATTGAAACCCGTATAAAAATTGACACGTGAAATTTTTGGGAGGTAGTGATGGCTGCAATTCTGCAATCTTTAGGACGAACGATCATCGCCGGGATCGTGATTTTGATCCTTCTGATCTTGATCGCTAGCAGCGTGGCCGGTGCCGGTCCGCAAATGGGTCATGCTTGGGGCGCGTTCTTCATGCGCTGGTTACACGTACTGTCGGGCATTATGTGGATAGGCCTGCTTTGGTACTTCAATTTCGTACAAATTCCATCGATGCCTAAAATCCCAGACGAGCAAAAGCCTGCGATTGGTAAAGTGATTGCACCTACGGCACTGTTCTGGTTCCGCTACGCTGCTCTGGCTACCGTCGTGACTGGTTTGTTGGTCGCATGGATGAATGGCTATTTGGCCGATGCATTGGGCCTGCGCCAGCCAGTACACGCGATTGGTATTGGTATGTGGATTGCGCTGGTGATGGCGTTTAATGTGTGGTTCATCATTTGGCCTAACCAGAAAAAAGCTCTGGGTATTGTCACTGTAGAGCCTGAGGAAAAAGCAGCCGCTGCACGTTTGGCAATGCTGACTTCGCGGTTCAACACGATGTTGTCGATACCTATGCTGTACATGATGGTTGCTCAGCAAAACGGCGGCCTGTAAAAAGTACGCGCTTAAACAAAAACCCCGCGCAGATAGCGCGGGGTTTTTTTATGTTCTTTATTTTCTAGGCGATGACTCTTCACAGAGCATCCACCGGTATTTTTAGATACGCGATACCGTTGTCATCTTTCGGTGGCATCTCACCTGCACGAATGTTCACCTGCACCGAAGGCAAAATCAGTACCGGCATTTCTAGCGTTGCATCGCGCTGAGTGCGCATTTTTACGAACTGCTCTTCACTGATGCCATCGTGCACATGGATATTTTTTGCACGTTGCTCGGCAACCGTAGTTTCAAATGCTACTGGTCTGTCATTTGGCGGGTAGTCATGACACATGAATAAACGCGTAGTGTCAGGCAAGCTAAGTATTTTTTTAACTGAGCTATAAAGTACTTTTGCATCACCACCAGGAAAATCACAACGCGCGGTTCCCACATCCGGCATAAACATCGTGTCACCCACAAATACCGCATCACCAATCTGGTACGCAACGCATGCTGGAGTATGACCCGGTACAAACAAGGTGCTGCCAGTCAACTCACCGAAATGAAATTCCTCACCATCTTTGAGTAGATGATCAAACTGTGATCCATCGGTAGCAAAGTCAGGCTCTAGATTAAAAATACCCTTGAATACTTTTTGTACCGCAGGTATGTGGTCGCCAATCGCGGTTTTACCCCCTAGCTTTTGCTTCAGATAAGCAGCGGCTGTAATGTGATCGGCATGGGCGTGAGTCTCGAGTATCCACTCCACCTGCAACTTTTTTTCTTCAACAAATTTAATCAACTTATCTGCTGTATCAGTACGGGTGCGGCCCGATTTCGGGTCATAGTCGAGAACTGGGTCGATAATAGAACATGCAGCACCCTCTTTTGCATAGACGACATAGGTCACGGTCCAAGTAGCAGGATCAAAGATTCCATGAACTTGAGGGCGAGAATTCGTAACCATAGTCAGCTCCGCACATTTAATTAATCTGAACACATTATATTTACTTACAGTTTATTTGTCAATATAATGTATTTCATGAAATTGATTGCTGTCAATTGATAGCAGTCACTGCCCCTTTATAAAAAAGCACCGCCCTGGAGGAGAGAACATGAGCACAAACATCACACGCCACACCGACAAATTTGGGACAGCACCGCAGCTGAGCCCCTCAGATATGGCGGAAGTCGCTGCCATGGGTTTCAAGACCGTAGTGAATAATCGCCCCGATGGCGAAGGCGGTGCGGATCAACCGACCAGCGCGATGATGGAAGCCGCGGCACATGCCGCCGGACTCAACTATGAGTACCTTCCCGTCGTCAGCGGCCAGATCACCGAGCAGCAAGCCAGAAAATTTGCTGAACTACTTGCCACCCGACCCGCCCCACTGCTGGCTTTTTGCCGCAGCGGCGCTCGCTCACAAAATCTGAATCAACTAGCTCGCGGTGCTTCAAGCGCCACGTCTCCCGCTGCATCGGCTACCTCGACGGCATCGGCCGCGTCTGCCTGTAACTGGAGCGATGCTCAAGACATAGTGATTGTCGGTGGTGGCAGCGCGGGCATTGGACTGGCAGCCAGTCTAAAGAAGCGTCAATCAAATCTGCAAATTGCCATCATTGAGCCAAGTGACAAACACTACTATCAACCGTCATGGACCTTGGTCGGTGCCGGTGAGTTTGATGTGAACGATAGCGTTCGCGATATGGCTTCAGTCATGCCCGAAGGTGTTACGTGGATTAAGGCTTCAGTCACAGGCTTCGACCCAGATAATCGTCGAGTGATGCTCGATCAAGGTAATCCGGTGACCTACCAGCACCTGATTGTGGCCCCTGGTCTGAAATTACATTGGGAAGGCATTCCCGGTCTGGAAGAAACACTCGGTAAAAACGGAGTGACCTCTAATTATCGATTTGATCTCGCGCCCTACACCTGGGATTTAGTGCGCAAGATGAAATCAGGCAAAGCGATTTTTACACAACCGCCTATGCCCATTAAGTGCGCTGGCGCTCCACAAAAAGCGATGTATCTCTCGTGCTCGGAATGGGAAAATCAAGGTGTACTAAAAAACATACAGGTTGATTTCCACAATGCAGGTGCTGTTCTGTTTGGCGTCTCTGATTTTGTGCCGCCGCTGATGAAATACGTAGAACGCTATCGCGCCAATCTGCATTTCAATTCGAAGTTAATTTCTATTGATGGACCGGCAAAACGTGCCTGGTTTGAAGAAAAAGATGCGAACGGATCTATCGTAAAAGTTGAAAAGAGCTTTGATTTCATCCATGTAGTACCACCGCAAACGGCGCCTGATTTTGTCAAAGAAAGCTCACTCGCTAATGCTGAAGGTTGGGTCGATGTCAATCAAGTCACGCTGCAACACAATCGCTACCCGACTATTTTTAGCTTGGGTGATGCCTGCTCATCACCGAATGCAAAAACAGCCGCAGCAGCACGTAAACAAATTGTGGTGGTGGCTGAGAATTTACTCGCGTTGCGTAGCGGACGTCCTCTGCCTACAAAATACGATGGCTATGGATCATGCCCATTGACGGTCGAGAAAGGACGCATCGTGTTGGCCGAATTTGGTTTTGGCGGCAAGCTACTACCTACCTTCCCGCTAGATCCCACTGTGGCACGACAATCAGCCTGGATATTGAAAAAAAATATTCTGCCCGGTGTGTATTGGAATCTGATGCTCAAAGGTCATGAATGGTTTGCACGTCCTGTGTCGGATTGATCTATGAATAGCGGAGTGCCACTGCCAGAGTGGTTAAAAACCTATCAGAGCCAATTCATCGCTGGGGATATCACTGCAGGTCTAATCGTGACTGTCATGCTGATTCCCCAGAGTTTGGCGTATGCCATGCTGGCTGGATTACCACCCGAGATCGGGCTATATGCGAGCCTGCTGCCTATGGTGGCTTATGCCCTATTTGGTAGCAGCATGACGCTGGCAGTCGGCCCGGTAGCGGTTTCGTCATTGATGACGGCGAGTGCGTTGATGCCACTGGCATCGCAAGGCTCCGCTGAGTACGTTTCGCTGTCTATTCTTCTTGCACTGCTATCAGGTGTGATGCTGCTAGCTGCCGGTTTTTTGCGCCTAGGATTTTTAGCGTGGTTTCTTAGCCATCCAGTCATCAGTGGGTTTATCTCTGGATCCGCGATATTGATCGCCATCGGGCAGCTCAAGTATTTGCTCGGGCTGCAGTTTTCTTCTTCAGGCGTTGTGTCGTCTCTTAACAAGCTTGTACAGCATCTGCATGAGACCAACACAACGACAGCACTATTGGGTTTGGGTGCAGTCGTTTTTCTATTCTTTGCACGTAACTATCTCGGCCCGTTACTAAAGCAACTAGGTATCTCAGCAAAAAGTTCTGACCTCATCACCAAACTAGCGCCTATGGCCGTGGTCATCGTTTCAACTGCACTCGTCGCTAGCTATGGGCTTGATCAAACCGACAAAGTATCGATTGTGGGTCGCGTACCAGGAGGCTTGCCTTCCATAGCACTGCCTTCCATTCAGTGGGAACAAATCCACACGCTCTGGTTGCCTGCATTGTTGATATCGCTGGTGGGATTTGTCGAGAGTGTCTCCGTTGGTCAATCGCTGGCACTCAAGCGTGGTCAACGTATTGATCCCAATCGCGAACTCGTTGGCATTGGTGCTGCGAATGTCGCCAGCGCGCTTTCAGGTGGCTTTCCAGTTACGGGTGGTTTTGCACGTTCTGTTGTGAATTTTTCTGCAGGCGCACAAACGCCTGCAGCAGGTATCGTTTCTGCTGTCTTAATGGCGATCGTTATCGCTGGCTTAACCGATTGGTTTTACTACTTACCGCAAGCAGTACTGTCAGCCACGATTATTGTGGCCGTTACTGGGCTGATTGATACTCGCACACTCAAAGAAGCCTGGCACTACGATAAAGCTGATGCTATCGCTCTGCTGCTAACTTTTACAGGCGTTATTGTGTTTGGTGTCGAAGAAGGTATTGTGATTGGTGTCGCAATGTCACTCGCGGTACTTGTATGGCGTAGTAGTCACCCGCACATGGCCTTAGTCGGCCGCGTCCCCGGAACAGAACATTTCAGAAATGTAGAGCGCCATCAGGTAGCCGTTTTTCCAGGACTGATCGCGTTGCGTATTGATGAGAGCATTTACTTCGCCAACTCTCAACTTATCGCAGAAAAAATTGAAGGCTTACTCAGCGAAAATCCAACAACGAATTGCGTGTTGCTTATCCTGTCGGCTGTCAATCAACTCGATACGACTGCATTGGGCATGTTGACTGAACTTGAAAAAACTCTAGCCGCAAGAAATATTACGCTGCAATTTGCTGAAGTAAAGGGACCGGTTCAGGATAGGCTGCAACAAACCGAACTCGGTGAACGCATGCGGGATAAAATTTTCCTGAGCACCCATCAGGCTTTCCTCGACTACCAAGAGAAAAACCCCTCAGTCAAAATAACTGTATCAACTCATTGATTCTGAGGCTTGGCTAGATCACGCCAGAATCACGCAGGCTATCTATCTCATCATCCGAATACTGAAGCTCACGCAGTACTTCGTGCGAGTCTTGTCCCAGCGAGGGCGGCGCACGACGGTAGCTTACCGGTGAAGCAGAGAGTCGCATTGGTGAAGCTACCAAATCCAGCGCGCCATAGCTTGGCGAATTCATCTGAATATGCATCTCACGCGCGCGCACTTGCGGATCACGAAAAACACGATCTATCGTATTAATGGGCCCACAAGGAAAACCTTCTTGCTGCGCTAACTCACACCATCTCTCTACGCCATGCTGCCTCATCAAAGGCTTTAGTACCTCGAGTAACTCAGCACGATGACGAACGCGCATCGCATTCGTTGCAAACCTTTCGTCACTCGCGATAGCGGCTTGTCCAGCTGCGCGACACAGAGAAGTAAATTGACCGTCGTTGCCAATAGCCAGCATCACATGGCCATCTGCGCAAGCGAAAGGCTGATACGGAACGATAGAGGGATGAGCACTACCCATGCGTTGAGGAACGCTACCACTCAATAAATAATTACCGGACTGATTTGCTAGCGCTGCTACCTGCACATCTAACAAAGCAATATCGATATGCTGACCTTGATTACTCTTAGCACGATGAAACAGCGCTGCGAGAATCGCATTCGTCGCATACAAGCCAGTGAGAATATCGACAACCGCTACACCGACTTTTTGCGGGCCACCACCTGGCACATCATCAGGCTCGCCGGTAACACTCATCAAACCACCCATAGCTTGCACCAAGGCGTCATAGCCAGGTCGATCAGCATACGGGCCGTCTTGGCCAAAACCAGTAATAGAGCAATAAATGAGGCGAGGATTGATACGCGATAGTGAGTCGTAATCAAGGCCATATTTTTTCAGGCCGCCGACTTTGTAATTTTCAATCAGCACATCGGCTTGCGCGATCAGCTTGATTAAAATTTCACGACCTTTATCTGTCGTGAAATCTAACGTGAGGGAACGCTTGTTTCGATTCGCGCAAAAAAAGTAGGCGGCATCCTGAGCATCACCTTCCGTGTGCGACACAAAAGGCGGACCCCAGCTGCGTGTATCGTCACCGACTCTGGGACGCTCTATCTTGATAACGTCGGCACCCAAATCCGCTAAATTTTGAGTAGACCACGGCCCCGCCAACACGCGCGAAAGATCGACAACTTTTATGTCATCCAGCGCACCGGCCATAGCAATACTCAGAAAAAAGCCTGAATGCCGGTCTGGGCTCGACCCAGTATCAGCGCATGAATATCATGCGTGCCTTCATACGTATTCACGACTTCAAGATTGACTACGTGACGAATAACGCCATACTCATCGCTGATCCCATTACCACCCAACATATCGCGCGCCACACGAGCAATATCCAACGCCTTGCCGCATGAATTGCGTTTCATTATGGAAGTGATTTCAACCGCTGCCGTACCCTCATCACGCATACGACCCAGCCTCAAACATCCCTGTAATGACAGCGCAATGTCGGTTTGCATGTCGGCTAATTTTTTTTGTATGAGTTGATTCGCGGCTAATGGACGACCAAATTGTTTACGCTCCAACGTGTAGGTACGCGCGGTATGCCAACAAAACTCGGCTGCTCCCATCGCGCCCCATGAAATACCAAAGCGCGCTGCGTCCAAACAGGTAAACGGACCTTTTAATCCACGGATTTCTGGGAACGCATTTTCTTCAGGAACAAACACTTGATCCATCACGATCTCGCCGGTGGTGGATGCGCGTAAACCGACCTTGCCGTGAATCGCCGGTGTCGAGAGACCCTTCCATCCTTTTTCAAGGATGAAGCCTCGAATTTTGCCTTCATCGTCTTTAGCCCACACCACAAATACCTGAGCTAATGGACTATTGCTAATCCACATTTTCGAACCGGACAAGCTATAGCCACCATCAACTTTTTTCGCACGCGACTCCATGCCGCCGGGATCGGATCCATGATCTGGCTCAGTCAAACCAAAGCAACCTATCCACTCACCCGTAGCGAGCTTAGGCAAATATTTTTGTTTTTGCGCTTCGGTTCCAAATTCAAAAATAGGCAGCATCACCAATGAGCTTTGCACACTCATCATGGAGCGAAAACCAGAATCAACCCGTTCAATCTCGCGTGCGATAAGTCCGTAGCTAACGTAATTCAAACCAGCACCACCATACTCAGGAGGGATAGTGGCTCCCAACATTCCCAGCTCACCCATCTCACGGAAAATGGAGGGATCAGTACGCTCGTTACGAAATGCTTCGAGTACACGAGGCGTCAGCTTTTCTTGTGCATACACAGCCGCTGCATCGCGCACCATGCGCTCTTCTTCAGTTAACTGCTGATCGAGTAGAAAGGGATCTTCCCAATGAAAACTTGCTTTGCTCATGTCGTTAACGTATTTGTTTGAATCTCAGTTTTTATAGGGGTACGTGAGTAAATCAGACCTCAACGTATACGCGCCGCTAATTCACCAATGATGCCGCGCCTAAAGGCAAGCACGCACATGATAAAAATAAATCCCGTCACCATCGTGACGGATTCACCAATGGTGTTGAACCATTCTATGTGAGTGATCGTCGCCAGCCAGGTACCAAAATCACCGAGTTTATTTTCTAATGCAATGATGATGATGGCGCCGACCACAGGACCCAGCAAGGTACCCATACCTCCGACTAACGTCATCAATACCACCAGACCCGACATCGACCAATGCACATCCGTTAAGGTGCCAAAACCCAGCACAACGGCTTTAGTTGAGCCGGCTAATCCAGCCAATGCAGCCGACAACACAAAGGCGAGCAACTTGTAGCGATCCGTGTCGTAGCCCAGAGAAATGGCACGCGGCTCATTCTCTTTGACTGCCTTTAGTACCTGACCAAACGGCGAATGAATAATGCGAACTATCAGCAAGAAAGAGGCAATCACTATGCCCAACACTACGTAGTACATGGTCAGATCATTTTTCAGATCGATGCTACCTAACAGCGTTCCTCTGGGAATTGACTGCAAACCATCTTCACCACCGGTAAACGGCGCTTGCAGAAATACGAAGAACAGCATCTGCGACAGCGCCATGGTAATCATGGTGAAGTAAATACCTTGTCGGCGAATCGCTAACTTACCGACCAACAGACCCATCAGGGCAGCAAAGACAACGCCCAACAAAAGACCTAACTCCGTAGGAACACCCCAGACTTTTAACGCATGTCCGGCGATATACGATGCTCCGCCGAAAAATGCAGCGTGGCCAAATGACAGCAGACCTGTAAAGCCAATCAATAAATTAAATGCGCACGCGAACAAAGCGAAGCACAGAATTTTCATCAGCAGCACCGGATACAAAAACATAGGTGCAGCCAAAGCGCCCACTAATACAGCAACGTAACCGAGTTTTTTCAACATGGCGGCGACTCCTTATTTCTCGCGGCCGAACAGGCCAGCGGGGCGAATCAATAAAACAATCGCCATGATGATGAAAACTACCGTCGCAGAAAGCTCGGGATAGAACACTTTGGTCAGGCCTTCAATCACACCTAGCCCTAGTCCGGTCAGAATTGATCCGAGTATCGAGCCCATGCCGCCAATCACCACCACCGCACAAACTACGATGATTAAATTCGATCCCATCAAAGGCGATACTTGCAAAACAGGCGCTGCCAACACACCCGCAAAACCGGCGAGTGCCACACCAAATCCATAGGTGAGTGTGACCATCAACGGCACATTGATACCAAATGCTTCGACCATCTTGGGGTTTTCAGTACCCGCACGCAGATACGCACCCAGACGCGTTTTTTCAATCACGAACCAGGTCATCAAACACACCACAATCGATGCGAAGACCACCCATGCACGGTAATTCGGCAAAATCATAAAACCTAAATCCGTTGCACCCGCGAGTTGGGATGGCACTGAAAACGGCTGACCGGACACACCATAGAAAGAGCGAAATATGCCCTCTAACATCAGCGTAATACCAAACGTAAGTAGCAAACCGTAT
>CANGJE010000018.1 GCA_947454305.1 Oxalobacteraceae bacterium | reverse complement strand
CGAGCTTGATACCGCTACTGCACCTGAACGTGCTGCAGACATCATCGCAGGTGAACAATCATCCGGCACCTTCGTTGCTATTCCCGGTGAAGATGAGGCACTCAAAGCGCGTGCAGCAGCCACCTGGCAAATCACGCCACTGAATGAACCTTGTGCTGCTCCGAATAAACGCTATCTACTCAAACTCTCGTGGCCTTTGCAAAATCTGGGTGCGTCGCTACCAAATTTGTTAGCCACAGTCGCTGGCAATCTTTATGAACTCAAGCACGTCGCCAAGTTACGTCTACTTGATATCGAATTACCTGATGAATTCGCCGCCGCTTATCCCGGCCCGGCATTTGGTATTGCTGGTACACGCCACTTAGCTGGAGTAGCTACTGGTCCATTAGTAGGCACGATCATCAAACCCTCTGTGGGTCTATCGGCTGATGGCACAACTGAGTTTGTTGATCAATTGTGTGCTGCTGGTGTTGATTTTATTAAAGATGATGAACTACAAGCAGATGGTCCGTCATGTCCATTCGATGAGCGCGCTCGCAAAGTGATGAATGTGATTAATCGCCATGCAGACCGCAGCGGTAAAAAAGTTATGTATGCATTTAACTTAACCGGTGAACTCGATGAGATGAAACGACGGCATGATCTTGTTCTCTCTCTCGGCGGCACCTTAACCATGCTGAGTCTCAACTCGGTTGGTTTGACAGGCTTTAACGCATTTCGTAAACATTCACAGCTCCCCATCCATGCACATCGTAATGGCTGGGGCTATCTAAAAGATGGCTGGTCTTACATTGCGTATCAAAAGCTGTGGCGTTTAGCTGGTGCAGATCAAATGCATGTCAATGGCTTAGCCAATAAGTTTCAAGAAAACGACGAAAGCGTAATCGCCTCAGCACGCGAATGTTTTATCCCGCTGTTCAAACACAAGCCATGTACCGTTATGCCGGTGTTTTCGTCAGGGCAAACAGTCAATCAAGCACCGGGCACGTGGGCTGCATTGCAATCAACGGATCTGATTTACCTTGCCGGTGGTGGACTATTCGCTCATCCCGGAGGCATTGCAGCAGGCGTTGCCGCGCTCAGGCAATCATGGGAAGCGGCGATGAATAACGTGCCGCTTGACGTCGCTGCAAAAACACACCGCGAACTCAGAGAAGCATTAGAAAAATTCGCTGGATAATCCCGCGCTCATAATACGCACATAAAAACGATAACAAGGAGAGAACTATGACCCAATTTAACCGTCGCAAATTTTTAATCGCTACCGGTGCTGCTGCCATCGCTGGCCCTTGGGTACACACCGCGCGCGCTGCTGAATTCGAGTACAAATTCGGCACGAATTTACCAGCCACCCATCCTTTGTCAGCACGATTAATAGAAGCGACCAAAGCCATTAAAGAACAAACAGATGGTAAGTTAAACATTCGTGTGTTCCCCAACAATCAGCTTGGTGGCGACCCGGCTATGTTTGCGCAGCTTCGTAGCGGCGCATTGGAATTTTTTGCCGTATCAGGCGCGAATGCACTCTCCTCGCTCGTACCCAAAGCTGCGATCTCCGGTGTGGGCTTTGCGTTTAAAAATTATGATCAAGTCTGGCAGGCACTCGACGGTGATCTGGGCAAACATATCCGCGCGCAAATCACCGGCGCTGGTCTGGTCGTGATGGATAAAATTTGGGATAACGGTTTCCGACAAATCACCAACAACGTCAAACCGATTGCGACAGTCGCTGACTTGTCGGGCATGAAAATTCGTGTACCGATTGGCAAACTGTGGATATCGCTGTTTGAATCACTGGGTGCTGCACCATCCGGCATCAGCTTCAACGAGGTGTATTCTGCATTACAAACTCACGTCGTCGACGGACAAGAAAATCCACTTGCCATTGCATCCGTTGCGCGACTCTACGAAGTACAAAAGTACTGTTCTTTGACGAATCACATGTGGGATGGATTCTGGGTGCTTTCAAATAAAAACGCCTGGAACAAAATTCCGCCACGCTTACAAGAAATCGCTGCTAAAAATTTCAATGAATTTGCCGTCTTGCAGCGCAAAGACATCGCAGATATGAATGCCCAATTACGTAAATCTCTCGAAGAAAAAGGTATGACCTTCAACACCGCTGATCCAGCGTCTTTCCGCGACAAACTTCGCAGCAGTAATTACTACGCTAACTGGCGCAAAGAGTTTGGTGATGATGCCTGGGCTCTGCTCGAGAAATTCTCAGGGAAACTTGCATGAACATGATCGCGGATAGCGATTCGTCCGTATCTCCCAGCAGTACACTTGCTCGCATTGATACTTTATTAGGATGGCTAGTTTCGCTGCCCGCCGCAGCGCTGGCAGCTATTGAAATAGTGTTACTGTTTATCGGTGTAGTTGCGCGCTACGTTTTTCATAAACCGCTCATCATTGCGGATGAACTATCCAGCGTACTTTTTTTGTGGCTAGCCATGATGGGCGCAAGCGTTGCCCTGCACCGTAATGCTCACATGCGCATGACCGCTCTGGTCAATGGATGCAATGACGTATGGCGCGCACGCTGGGAATGGGCCTCTGACACAGCCTGCTTGTGTTTTTTAGCGCTGCTAGCTGAACCCAGCTTTGATTATCTGATGCAGCAGCTGCAAATCGAATTACCGGGTCTGTCGATTTCGGATGGCTGGCGCGCAGCCGCCATGCCAGTTGCGACCTGTTTAATGATTGCTATTGCATTGGTTAAGCTGATGATGCGCGGCACGCGTGAAACGCTGTCGGCTGCATTGATTGCGGTGATACTCGCAATAGCATTACACAGCATTGGGCCCGTGTTATCTGATCTGGGTAATGCAAATCTCGTGATCTTTTTTATCGGCGTGGTGGGATCTGCGGTCTTGTTAGGCATGCCTATCGCATTTGCTTTCGGGTTAGCGACCTTCTCGTATCTTTCACTCTCTACCTCGATGCCATTAGGCGTGGTGGTTGGTCGCGTTGATGAAGGTGTATCACATTTGATTTTGCTCGCCGTACCGATGTTTGTATTTCTTGGGCTCGTGATTGAAATGACCGGCATGGCGCGCACCATGGTGAGCTTCTTAGCATCGCTATTGGGACATTTGCGCGGTGGGTTGTCGTACGTATTGGTTGGGGCTATGTATTTGGTTTCAGGTATTTCAGGATCAAAAGCCGCCGACATGGCTGCGATTGCGCCAGTGCTATTCCCGGAAATGATTAAGCGCGGACAAAAGCGTGGCGAGTTAGTCGCATTGCTTGCTGCTACGGGAGCTCAGACCGAAACCATCCCGCCGAGTATTGTGCTCATTACCATTGGATCTGTAACCGGTGTTTCAATCGCTGCACTGTTTGCCGGTGGATTAATGCCCGGTTTAGTGTTGGCGCTGATGCTTTGCTTATTGATTGGTTGGCGTGCCCGCCGCGAAACGATTGAGCTTCCACCACGGGCTAGCCTACGTGAGATTTTGCAGTGCTTTGTAATCGCGTTGCCTGCGTTACTACTGCCTTTCGTGATACGCGCAGCAGTGATTGAAGGTGTGGCTACGGCTACTGAAGTGTCTACCGTAGGCGTGGTCTACTCCCTGCTCGTTGGCTTAGTCATCTACCGCCAGTTTGATGTACGTCGTCTTGGCGCGATATTGGTTGAAACCGTATCACTTTCTGGCGCAATTTTAATCATCATAGGCACTGCAACCGCCATGGCATGGGCGCTAGTGCAATCAGGCTTCTCACAAGCATTAGCTGAAATGATCTCCGGCTTGCCCGGGGGCGCCGCTATGTTTATGGCGGTATCGATCGTCGCCTTCATTATTCTCGGTAGCGTACTCGAAGGCATACCTGCAATCGTTTTGTTTGGCCCTTTACTATTTCCGATCGCACGCGAGATGGGTATCCATGAAGTGCAGTACGCAATGGTGGTGATCTTATCTATGGGGTTAGGCTTATTTTCGCCACCATTCGGAGTGGGTTATTACGGAGCTTGCGCAGTCAGTCAGACGCATCCTGATGAAGGCTTGCGTCCTATTCTTGGTTACATGATCGCTCTGTTTGTCGGTATCGTTATCGTCGCTTGCATACCGTGGATATCTATCGGATTTTTGAAATAACCAATTAAAAAACAACAGCCTCTTCTACTTATGATTCGTCTGGCTTTTTACGGTGATGATTTCACCGGTGCTTCTGACAATGCTGCGCAATATGCCCGGCATGGTTTGCGTACCTTGTTATTTTTTTCTAACCCAACGCCTGACGCATTAAAGAAGGCTGCTCAACACTACGATGTAATCGGCATTGCTGGCACCGCACGATCTCTACCGCCTGCACAGATGGCTGACGAATTACTGCCCGTATTAGAAAATTTTCAGCAGCTAGGTTTGAATTTCATTCAATACAAGTGCTGCTCAACGTTTGATTCATCACCATCGATAGGTAGTTTAGGCGAGGCCATACAACTGATGCGTCGAGTATGGCCACAAAGTTTCGTACCGGTGTTTTCTGCGACACCAGAATTTGGTCGCTACACCTTATTTGGTCATCACTACGCACGCGCTGGTAGTGATGTTTACCGGCTGGACAGACATCCGGTGATGTCGCGCCATCCGGTCACACCGATGCATGAATCGGATCTTGCAAAAATACTTACCGATCAAGGGTTTAAACCGACACGTTTAATTGATTTACGCGTGCTAGATGAACATGAAAAAAATCCCAATACACTTAGCACGCTAATTGCCAATGAAGATAGCGCTGTGTTTGATGGCTACACTCAGCAGCAAGTCGTCACAGGTGCCGCTAGCCTGTGGCAGCTCGCTCGCTCGCGCATCATCTGCGCAATGGCAGCGCAAGGCTTAGCGCATGCATTAGGTACGCATCTGCGTGAACAAAATCAAATCGCAGCGCCTCAACCGACACACTCACTGGCACCGGTAGATCGTTTGTTAGTGTTATCAGGTAGTTGTTCTGCTTTATCGGCTGCACAAATCGATTGGGCCATTGCTGCAGGTTTTCAAGAGATACGCATCACACCCGAACAACTCATCAGTACCGATGAACATACGTTGAAATCGCTTGAAGACCAAATGCTGGATGCCCTGTCTACAGGTAAAAGCATGGTTATCTACACTGCGAAAGGCCCTGACGATAATCATCTCGCTGCTGTGCTCGATAAACTACCCGCAAACGTGTCTGCACCAGCCTTCATCGCTAACCGTATCGGTTTGCTGTATTCGCGACTCGCGCATACAGCATTAGCACGCGCAGGACTCACACGATTGATTGTGGCTGGTGGAGATTCTTCCAGCTTTACCATGCGTCAGTTAGGCGCCGTTGCGTTGGAAATCAAAGCCAGTCATTTCAAACAGAACGCGCATGTCTGCACATTAATCTCGGACGATCCGCTCATCAACGGCAAAGAAGTCTTACTCAAAGGCGGACAAGTCGGGGCGGATGATTTGTATGGATGTATGTTGCAGGGGTTTTAAGTTGGCAGATGGTTTAAATAATTATCAGCGAATGAATAGATGTCACAAAAGTCCGCTATTATTTTTATCAGTAGTACGTGTTAACCAACTCTTCGAAAGGATAGCAATGAAAAAAATTAGTTTCTTTTTGATATCTTCTGTGTTTTTCGTTTTTTCTTCGCCTGTAGTGTTTGCAGCAGATGCCCCTGTTCCTACAGTTAAGGAAGTTTTTAAGAGCGACAAGGCCGTTGGCGTACTCTGGAGTTTAGAAGCAGGTGGTGAAGCGCCCAGCGTTGCGAGAGCCGGGGCAAGAGCAGCGTATGTTATCCAAGGCGGCAAACTGGAACGCCACTATCCAGACGGCAAAACTGTGCCTGTTCCGTTAAAGGCTGGCGACACGCTTTATCTTGATAAGCCCGAAGATCAAGCACCCTATGCCATCAAAAACGTAGGTAAAACGACTGTAAAAATTTATCTAGTTACGATTAAATAATAGTCGTTTGTAATTTAGTCCCTCGGTAGAGATGCCGAGGGATTTTCTTTTTTTACAGCGTGATTTGTTAATTCAATGAGCGTTCAACTGGAATTTTTCTCAAGCAGGTTCATCACGTCGAGTAAATCATTCGCAGCACCAAACGCTCCTGAACGTGTGTGACACAACACACCATCCCACGCACCTCCTGACAAGCGTGCGCATCCCCAACCTGTTCTATCGAGCGCAGTTTCTGACACCAAACTGTTTGCACCCACTGCACGACACAAGGCAAGCAAGGTATCACCTCCAACTACAACTAAAGCACGTGGGCGCTGCGCATGCTGTGCGATGACTTTGGTTTGTGCTTGCAATAAGCTCGTCGCTTGCGCAGCGCTGAGCGGTGCTTCAGAAGATAGATCGATCAGTAATGGGTGATTGAGTGAACCGCTATTCAACGTATGCAGGTCTTCACCAGAAAAATACATCGCAGGGAATGGAGACGAGCGTAAAACGCGCCATTGTTCACGCGTGACTGTGTGATGACTAGCACTGATAAATACAATCTGTCCCGTCTCATGGGCACTGATAGCAGCGGGCGGACGCGCGGGTAAACGACGCGCCAGTGCATGCGCCAGACCGGCACTACCGCACCAGAGCCAACCCGTATTCTTCAGCGCAAAATCGGCCACCGTATCGAGGTCGTGATCGTTCAGCACATCGGGTACCCATGCGGTGGCTGCACTTTGTGACGTTGGCGCTTTATGTCCCGTTTCAATGTGCCACCCGCGCGCTTGTAGGCTATGCGTAATCGATTCTGCTACGGGGTCAACTGAGCCATCTGGCTTACACCACCATTGCTGCCCCTGCTTGGTTATGCGGTTCTGTGCGGGGAAAGCCGGAATCAGTGCAACTCCGTTAAAGCCGCCCTGTCGCGCTAGCCAATCAACTTCATCAAACGTATTACCGCGAAGCAGACTATCAATTTTTTTAAATGCGACTCCAGCACCGCGCATCCAACCTAACGAAGGTTCTAGCAAAGTTGCAAGTTCAGTCGGCGGCACATCGCGCGTTGCGGTCGCTACGATGTCGATATCAACGTCGATCACATCTTGACTCTGCGTCGCTGGATGTCCCAAGTGCACTGGAACGCCCGCGCCAAAGGCAGCTGCGCAATCGAGTGCACCGGTCAAGTCATCGGCAAGAATACGTAGCGGCTTCATACAATAACCACTGTTAGGTGCGGCGGCAAACTGCGGCTTGCAACTGCTGTAACGCTATGATGCTTGAGCGACGTTGAGCAGGCATTAATGTGGGTATGGATAACGCGATTTTCATTCGTGAAGCGGCGAATAACATTCAAAAGCAGACCTTGGCAGACCCAAGCGAGAACTTCGATCTTGCCATACTCGAGCTGCAAATGATCGATAATGACTGATTCTGCAGGGTTGTGATTTAATTGACCCTGATTTTTACGCTGCCTAAGCACCTTTTCAGACCATTTACCTAGGGATTTTCCATGGCTTCTCCTATTCGTCTCGCCTTCACAATGGGTGATCCTGCCGGTATCGGCCCTGAAATCACTGCAAAAGCGGTTCGACTAATGGCTGACGTGGTCGGTAACGGCGATGCTGAATTCATTGTGCTGGGAAGCGCAAAGGCGATGCACGACATCGAAACTCGTATGGGACTACCCGCCGTCAACGCGCAAGGGCATCCGTTTTACCGTATGGTCGATGTTGGTCCGGTCGACGCACCATTCGTAACTGGCGAGGTCAGTGCTGCCGGCGGTGAATGGGCTTATCGCGCAGTAGCCAAGGCCGTCGAGCTAGTGCAAGCAGGCGAAGCAGACTCCATCGTCACCGGCCCTCTATCGAAAGAAGCGCTGCATCTCGCAGGGCATCTCTTTGAAGGTCACACTGAATTACTGGCCCACTTAACCGGGCAGCGCGATGCGGTAATGATGCTAGCGCACGAAGATATGCATGTCTCTCACGTTACTACTCACTGTGCACTCGCCGAAGTGTCTCGTCGTATTACGCCTGTGCGTTTGCGCCGTGTGTTCGATGTCACACGTGAAGCGTTGCGAGCATTAGGTATTGAGCAGCCTCGTATAGCGGTCGCAGGTCTCAACCCGCATTGCGGCGAAGGCGGCATTATTGGTAAAGAAGACGATGAAGTCATCGCTCCTGTTGTGCGCGAATACGCAGACAAAGGTTTCAGTGGCCCGTGGCCTGGTGACACCGTGTTCATCAAATTGCGCGCTCGCCAGTTCGATGCGGTAGTCGCCATGTTTCATGATCAGGGACACATCCCCGTCAAGCTGTTGGGTTTTAAAGTTGATCCAGAGACCGGCAGTTGGCAAGCTATCAGCGGCGTTAACATCACGTTGGGCTTACCGATTTTACGTACCTCAGTCGATCACGGAACGGCCTTCGACATTGCAGGTAAAGGTGTGGCTAATGCGAATAGTCTGGTCGAGGCTGCTGAATATGCGTTCAGGCTCGTTCGTGGCCAACGCAAGGATGCCAAAGCGCTCAGCCACTGATCGCAACCAGCACTATCCATAGCGCCACTCATTGCACGGCGCAAAACAATCACACGAAACAATCGTTAATATTCTAAACAACTACGCATACTTTTTTTAGTATCGTAGTTGTATGGGTCAGCGCGCCTACCTACAAGTTTATTTGTCGATTTACTTTGACCAGTGACAAGGAATTTTTAAAAGCTGTTCATATACTGACCACTCATTGAGGAGAGTGGTAATGGACGATAGCTCACAAAAAGTTCTTATCTGGGATTTACCCGTACGGCTGATCCATTGGCTATTGGCACTCTGCTTTTTTGGTGCCTACTTCACCGCTGAAATAGACGAACTAAAAATTGTCCATTTCACGCTGGGCTATACCCTAGCCGCATTGATGATCATTCGAATTATCTGGGGATTTCTCGGCACCACGCATGCTAAGTTCAGAAACTTCGTCCGACACCCGATGGCAGCCATACATTATTTACGCTCAATGATTCGGCGCGAACATCCCACCGATGTCGGACACAACCCTGCTGGTGCCCTAGCGATACTTGCGCTACTTTTTTTGGGCTTGATTGTTAGCTTTACCGGTTGGTCAACTCTGCATGAAATCTATGGTGATTGGGTCGAAGAAGTTCATGAGGTTTTAGCAAACATTATGTTAGCTATTGTCGTTATCCATATAGTTGCTGTGGTGGGAGCCAGTTTTCTGCATAAAGAAAACCTCGTTAAGGCGATGATCACGGGTAAAAAAACAGCTCAACATAAAGATGCGATTCCAGAATCAAAATCATTATTAGCGATCGCTCTGCTGACGGCCGTACTAAGTTTTTGGTTTTATCAATACGATCATGCGGCTGAAGGCGGGGTTGATGGTATAGCCGCGTTAGATAAAGAAAACGAGCACTCCGAGGAATAGCCGCTTTCATTCAACGATAAAACCTTCGAATGAAATGAAAAACTACTAATTACCTACGTATGAAAATAACTCGTTATCTACCGCTTACATGGCCACTGACTTTGCTGCTCACCCTACTGCTGGTCGGCTGCACGATGGAATTCATCAATGCGAAACCAGCACGTGAACTCAAACCACCGCCGCCGCTAGAAGGTGATTTGTATGCGGGCTGGCGCGTATTTCAAAGTAAGTGTGCAAGCTGTCACAGCTCAGCCGCTACCGGTGGTGATCGAGCTCCCGATTTACTGCCTCTCGTTCGGGAGATGAGCGCGCGACATTTCGCTGAATTGGTATTAAAGCGCTATGACCTCGGCAATGGATTGGGTAAAACATCCTCCAACCAATCCACTGTGGATACCCGCATTGACGATATATTGCGCCTCAAAGAGCCGCCGATTGAAATGCCTGCATGGCAAGGTGAGCCAGCGGTGAATGCGCATATCCTTGATCTGTATACCTACTTGACCGCACGCGCGGATGGTCGATTAGCTACAGGGCGTCCACCTAGGTAATTTATTGATCAAACCATCAATCAAAAATACAAAGGTAATAATTTAGATTCAACCTATCTAATCGGTAAAAATACTTCCGTATTTCAAACGCAAATCACTCTTTTGCACTTTGCCCGTTCCACCCACGGGTAACGATTGCACAAAAATCACTTCATCCGGCACCCACCATTTAGCGACACGCTCAGAAAGAAAATCGATCACTTGCTGCTTCTCTAGTGATTTTTCTGGTTTGGGAACAATCAACAGTAAAGGACGCTCATCCCATTTAGGGTGCTTCACTCCGATAACTGCAGCCATAGCAACATCCGGATGAGCGACAGCTGCATTTTCTAGATCAATCGAACTGATCCATTCACCGCCAGACTTAATAACGTCTTTTGTACGGTCTCGAATTTGCATAACGCCATCAGGGCTGATAGTTGCGATATCACCGGTTGGGAACCAGCCATCAACAAGCGCTGTTTTATCAGCTTTGTGGTACTTCTCGACGATCCACTGACCTCGTACCATCAACTCACCTTGCGCCACTCCATCTCTGGGTAGCGAGTTGCCGTCTTCATCAATAATTTTTAGCTCGACGCCAAAGACTGATTTACCTTGCTTGGCAACGAGCTCATGACGCTTATCTGTAGGCCATTCCATTTCGCTGTCGCTTAAGTTACTCATCGTCGCAATCGCGGTGGTCTCAGTCATACCCCAGCCATGGCGCACATCGACGTTGTATACATCATTGAACTTAGCAATCAAGGCTCTAGGCATAGCAGAGCCACCCACACCTGTTCTACGCATTGTTGAAAACTTCAGATTATTTTGTTCTAAGTGCTGTATCAGCCCCATCCAAATCGTTGGCACACCGGCGCTAATCGTGACCTTCTCAGATTCCATTAAATCGTACAAACTAGCTCCATCTAACTTAGGGCCAGGTAAAACTAACTTCGCTCCAGCCATTAACGTGGCATACGGCAAACACCAAGCGTTGATATGAAACATAGGCACAACCGGCAACACGGCCTCTTGCGAAGAAATACTCAACACATTAGGCAAACAGGTAGACAACGCACTTAATGCAATCGCTCTGTGTGAATACAGAACCCCCTTAGGATTACCCGTGGTGCCTGAGGTGTAGCACAAGGCTGCGCCAGACTTTTCATCTAAATCGGGCCAATGAAATGTTTGGCTATGTGGGGCAATCAGATCGTCAATATTTTTTACGTCTATGCCTTCTACTGTAGGCGTGTTAGCTTTATCACTCAGACAAATCCAATGCTTCACTTTCAAACAATGGGGAGCGATAGCTTTAATCAGTGGCGCAAAGGTACTATCAAACAGTACAACCTCATCGTCAGCGTGATTGATGATGTAGGCGAGTTGATCAGGATGTAGGCGCGGATTGCATGTATGCATAACCATGCCACTGCCCGATACAGCGTAATACGACTCTAAATGCCTGTAGTTATTCCAAGCGATTGATCCCACCACACTGCCCGCCTTAAGACCCAAACTGCTTAAGGCATTCGCCAATTGCCTAGCCCGTTTCGCCATGTCGGCAAAGGTATATCTATGCAACGGTCCGTGCGTCTCACGACTAACAATAATCTGTTGACCAAACTGATCGGCGCTGTGCTCAAGAATTGCTGAAATCAGCAACGGACGCTCCATCATTTTTCCGATTGATTGCATAGCTAGTCCCGAGTTAAATTTATTATTTTTTTGAAGCTCGACCTACATCCGTTAGGCAGACTGTAATTTGAGTGCCTTAACCCCAGATAATCCTTTGGTCGCCTTGATCGATTGCCGTGCCTGCCACAGGTCGTACGCCGCCTGCTGTGCCAACCAAACTTCAGCGGCACCTCCATGGTCGCGTCCTAGCCAGCGCTCAATTCGAAGCGCCATTGAAGGGCTGATAGAAGCCCGACCGTTAAGTACTTTGGATAAAGTCGTACGATCGACACCCAAGTGGGCAGCTGCTTCACCAACCTGCAACTCTAATGCCGGCAGAATATCATCTCGTAGGGTTAAGCCAGGGTGTGGGGGATTAAACATAGAACTCATGTGGACCTCAGTGGTAATCTTGGTAACGACTATCCAGCCGCCCTGAGAATCGTCATCTCTAGTTTAACCGCCGATTCGGCATCCCGCATCCAAACCTCACCATCTTGAATAGTGACTTGTAGCTGCATGTTGCGTTGGCAAAGCTTTTCAAGCTCAGAAGCTGTAGTGGAAGCGATTTGTACCACCTGTAAATTTTTTGCGCGTGCAAGTTTGCTTTCAATCGTCTTCCACCATATCGAAGTACTGTTACTGTAGGCGTAGATCATCACCTGATTCGCCCTGCCACACGCTTTCAAGACGCGACGTTCTTCAGGTTGTCCGACCTCGATCCAACTTTCTATCGCACCGGTTAAATCTTTTTGCCAGAGATCAGGCTCTTCGGTATCAGAAATACCTTTGCCGAATTCAAGCTGCTCATCAGCGTGTAGCGCAAATACGGCCACTCTCACCATCATTCGCTGCACGGTTTCAGATGGATGGCAGGCGATCGCCAAAACGTGTTCGGCGTAATAGTGCCTGTCCATATCAGCGATCTGAAGGTTGGCTTTATAAATAGTTGATTTGAGTGCCATAGCGATAAAAAATCTTTAAAACACCAGCATTGCCTTAGCAACGCACTAAAGTCTGAGATTCTACAACTGTCAGCAGCGAAGCGCCGCTAGTTAACCGATGCGTTTGGGCGCCAAGAAACGTATTCACTTGGTCTGTCGAGCTAAAGGGCCTGACTAGATAAATCATAGATAATGGACATCCGATACTAAGAAGCGCGATGTTGCTATGCTCAATCCCCTGCCGCTGCATACCAAAATCCGATCGCGTTATCTACCCGACATCAACGGCCTGCATATGCACGTGCTCGAAGCAGGCCATGAAACACCCGGCCGCCCAAGCTTATTGCTCTTGCACGGTTTTCCAGAGATCGCCTACAGCTGGCGCAAATTGATCGTGCCACTAACAGAAGCAGGCTTTCACGTCATCGCACCCGACCTCAGGGGTTGCGGTCGCACGACGGGTTGGCAGGCTGACGCAGTAGCTGACCCAAGCGAGTTTAATTTTCTTAACCTGACACGTGATCTACTTGCGCTCTTAGCAGCGCTTGGAAAAAGACATGTCGATGCGGTGATTGGTCATGATTTCGGTGCACCACTAGCTGCCATCGCTGCGCTGACTCGACCGGATACATTTAAATCAGTCGTGATGATGAGTGCGCCGTTCGCTGGTGCACCCACATGGCAGCTCCGAGTTAACGATACAGTACCTGCTGATGGCTTTGATTTATTGCTGCATGCAGTAAATGAGCTAGAACAGCTCGATCCACCAAGGCAGCACTATCACTGGTACTACTCTACGCCGCAGGCTAACCACGACATGCATCATCCGCAGCAAGGCCTACATGCTTTCTTGCGCGCTTACTATCACATGAAGAGTGCCGACTGGCCTTTGAATCGCCCTCATCCATTAGATGAATTAAGCGCACAAGCGCTAGCGCTGCTGCCGCATTATTACGTGATGGAACACGGAAAAAATATGCCCGAGAGCGTCGCCTCTGCAATGCCAGATGCAGATGCGATCGCTCAGTGTGATTGGTTACCTGATGATGAGCTTGCTGTTTATTGTGCAGAATACACACGTACCGGTTTTCAAGGAGGGCTGCAGTGGTATCGCTGCCTCACCAGTCGAGCGCAAATAGATTCATTACGTCTACTAGGTGGATTAACCATTGATGTACCGTCGTGTTTCATCGCAGGAGCAAGTGATTGGGGTGTACATCAAATCCCGGGAGCGTTCGATAAGATGCAACAGCAGGCTTGCACGCGCATGCTGGGTTGCCATCTGATTACCGGCGCAGGCCATTGGGTACAACAAGAGCAACCCGACGCCGTGTTACATCACTTGTTTGATTTTTTTAAGCAAGCGGGGATCCCGTTCATCAATTAACGATGGCTAGGCATACGTCACTTACCTAGCGCTTGCCGACTTGGCCAATATTCACGATCGCTACTTTTTTTGCAGCGAAAATTCGTAATCCAAACTCCAATAGGGCATTTTCATATCGCGACCATCGGATGCCTTACCTATTCCATGCGATTGAAATTTACCTACTAATGAAGGTCTGACACCGAACACCACATCCGAATCCAAATAACGATCACCTTCGCGGAAAATATGCGTGACGAGGGACTGATATCCATCAGCCTTCACCATAAAATGAATGTGCGCTGGCCGCCATGGATGACGTCCCGTGTTGAGTAACATCTGCCCGACAGGGCCATCAGTAGGTACGGGATAAGCTTCTGGCAATACCGTCCAAAACGAAAAATTTCCGTGCGAGTCCGTACACATCAAACCACGTGCACGCCGCTCACTTTTCAGCTCGCCTCGTTGCACGTCATATAAGCCTTCTGAATCAGCCTGCCAAACATCTACTACGGCATTAGCCAACGGCTTACCATCAGTTGTTACGACGCGGCCGGTAACGTGCAAAGGTTCGCCAGGCGCGCCATTAGTAATATCAGCACCATTTTGCATGGCCGGAGCATCATGCGTATGAAAAGGCCCCAAGACAGTCGCTTCGGTTGCACCCTGCTGAGTACCGTCATGCATAGCAACCAACAGCATGGATAAACCTAGCGTGTCAGATAACAAAATAAATTCTTGTCTTACATCGTCACATTTATGGCCTGTTGCAGTCAAAAATTGTATGCCCGCCATCCACTCCTCTTCAGTCAACTGCGTTTCTTGGGCAAACGCATGCAAATGCTTGACGAGCGACTGCATAATCAACTTCAAACGTGGATTGTCGGCATCATCAAAACTATGAATAGCAGCCTGTGTAATTGCTTCATGCAAAAATTTCATTTAATTCCTTGGCTTTAAAAATCGATGCGTAGGGAAAAGCGATAATCCATAACGACGATGTAGGGCGCCCCATAAACCATCACGGAAAAATAAAGTAACGACAATAGCAATCAGACCTAATCCTATTAGATACCACGTCCCATAATCACTAAAGAATTTGTTCAGAAACCAAAACAGTAGTGCACCAATAATGGGACCCTCTATTCGTCCTAATCCACCAATCACCACCATGAAAATTGCAAAGGCAGTCCAGTTGACTGAGAAGGCCGCATCAGGCGAGATGCGCAAGTTACTAACGAAATACAAAGCCCCTGCTAAGCCCGTACCGCCTGCAGCAATTAGATAAACAGCCAACTTCAATCGCTGCACATCGATACCTTGTGACGCTGCCGCGTTTTCATTATCACGAATGGCGAGCAATGCCAGTCCACGCTTAGAGCGTAAAAACAAATAAATGCCTGCGATAGAAATAATGATGCACGCTAGCGCAATCCAATAGGTAGTACTTTCTCGCGTCGCTTTTTCAATATCGCGTAGCGCAGTCAGCGAGGTGCCTGAACCGCCTCCGACCCAATGTAAATTGGCGAATGACAATCGAAAAACTTCAGCAATCACCCATGACCCAATAGCGAAATACCCCCCTTGCAGCCTAAATGCTAGTAACGAAACCGGCCACGCAATCAATGTAGTGAACATCGCCGCTAAGGGAATGGCAAGAAACGGATTCACGCCAGCTTCATTGCCTAATATGAGCATGGTATAGCCGCCAAAGCCAAAAAAGGCTTGCTGACCTATGCTGACCATTCCGCCATAACCTGCAAGAAGGTTCCACATCATGGCAAACAAAAAATAGCAGGCTATTTCGACGACTTCACGCATCCAGCTCGACTCACCCCACATTGGAAGCGAGATGGCGGGTATCAGCAGCAGCACTGTCAACCAAGGCAGTACTTTAGAAAAGCGATTGCTGCGTATCACATCATAAGCTTGCATAAATTAGCGATCTTTATGAATAAAGAAACTAGCCTCGGGTCTTAGGGAAGAGTCCTTGCGGTCGTATAACTAGTACGACTAAAAACATTAAATGACCAAACCAGATACCCCAACCTGGATCCAGGCGAAAGCCTATCTGCTGAGTTAATCCTAGTAACAGCGCACCGACCAAGGTACCCCAGAACGAACCCATGCCTCCTATGATGACTGCTTCAAATGCGAACAGTAACAACAACGGTCCATCCGCAGGTGCAATCGTCGTACGCATCGCTTGCAATCCTCCAGCAAGTGCAATCAACATGAAAGCAATACCCGTAGCTTGGGCATAGACAATCGCAGGCTTTAAGCCCATCAATTGCGCAGCTTCTCTATCATCAGAGACAGCGCGAAATGATCGTCCTAACGACGTGTAACTAAATAGAGCTTGCAACAACATGGTCGCAAGCACTGCAATTCCAAAGGTAAGTAAGGGTAAAACGCCAACCGTAAGATTACTCATCGAAAAACTAGCCAATGCAATGCTACCGGCCTCTAACGACTTCGGATCAGCAGAATACATTTCAAGCAAAAAGTTTTGAACAATGATGGATAGACCAAATGTCACCACTAACGAGGGCAACGGATCACGGCCTAAGGTGTAATTAAGCACGAAACGTTGTAAGGCATATCCCGCTAAAAAAGCTAATGGTATGAGCACTAACAATCCCAGGCCTGGCGATAAGCCAGTCGCAGCAACCATGCTGATAGAAAAAAATCCACCAAGAATAATAAAATCACCTTGGGCAGTATTGGTCAGTCGCATCACGCCAAACATCAATGATTGTCCTAATGCGAACAGCGCGTATAGTCCCCCTAGTAATAAGCCCTGCAAAATAATTTCAGTCATTATCTATAGTCCAAAGTAGGCTTTGCTAATTTGATCACGACTTAATTCACTGGACTTACCTTCTAGTGACACCAAACCTTCCTGTAAACACACAACACGTGATGAGGCTTGCATCGCAAGTTGCACATCCTGCTCCACGATCAAGAGTGACATTCCCTCTTCCATAATGCTAGGTAATGCCGAGTAA
The DNA here is from genome assembly GCA_947454305.1 of Oxalobacteraceae bacterium. Classification (GTDB taxonomy): domain Bacteria; phylum Pseudomonadota; class Gammaproteobacteria; order Burkholderiales; family Burkholderiaceae_D; genus Pernthalerella. Next base: position 22,286 of record CANGJE010000018.1, on the reverse strand, counting down.
ATTTCTCTAATGACTACCGGAGCCAAACCCAGCGAAATTTCATCACATAGCAAAAGGCGTGGATTACTCATCAGGGCGCGTCCAATGGCGACCATCTGCTGTTGGCCGCCTGATAAAGACGTGGAAGGTACATTCCGCTTTTCTTCTAATATTGGGAATAACCGAAATACACGACTAAGGTTCCAGGAACCCTTACGACCCGACAGTGCACCCATCAAAAGATTTTCTTCAACCGTCAAGCTAGGAAACAACCGTCGGCCTTCCGGCACCATGGCTATTCCTAATTTAACGATATCACCCGCGTCTAAACTGCGCAGTGACTGCCCTTCAAATTCAAGCTCTCCACTACGTAACGGTAGTAACCCTGTGATAGTTTTTAAAAAAGTAGATTTACCGGCACCGTTAGCACCAATCAGAGCAACTATTTCACCAACACTCATCGAAAAATCAATGCCGAATAAAGCCTGTGCGTCGCCATAAGCTGCGGTGATACCTTGCGCACGCAACATGTCAGACCTCCAAGCCCATATACACGCGCTTTACTTCCGGATCTTGCATGACAGTTTCAGGCTTACCTTCGCATAAAGTTCGACCAAAATTAATCACCAACAGCTGATCGGCCAGTGAGAGCAAAGCATGGACAACATGCTCAATCCAAATCATTGTGATACCGCTTTGTTTGATTCGCTGCAGCTCTGCCACCAGCTCTTGCGCTTCGTGCTCAGTCAAGCCACCCGCAATTTCATCTAGCAGTAATAATCTCGGCTGTGTCGCCAGAGCCCGCGCGAGTTCAAGGCGCTTACGATTTAATAGCGTCAATCCACCCGCTGCTTGATTCGCAAATTTTTGTAAGCCGGTTTGTTCTAGTACATCCCATGCAATTTGCCATGCTTCTTTTTCTGATACCTGGGCACCAAAACAGGCCGCAGTCACCAAATTTTCAAAGACGCTCATTCCCCCAAATGGCTGAGGTACTTGATAAGAACGGCCGATGCCGTTACGGCAGCGCTGAAACGGTGGCGCATCATTAATGCGAAGTCCATCGAATGTAATCTCACCACTATCGACTTTAAGATCGCCAGAAATAAGATTGAATAAGGTGGTCTTCCCGGCCCCATTGGGGCCGAGAATTCCAAGTACGTCACCCTCAGTCACTGATAACGAAACTCCATCAGTCACTTTTAAAGCGCCAAAGGACTTACTGACGTTTTTGAGGGCAAGTAAGGCCATAGCTAATGAATGACATTAATTCATTAAACGCAGCGTTCCACCTGCAGGGATCGCAGGGGCCGCTTTGTTGTTAACAATGGTGAGCTCGTATTTGTACGTCTTACCTTTGTTCCATTGACCCAGTACCAGCGGTGTTTTGCTGACGTTTTTGAATGGCCCTTGACCACCCCATTTCACATCGCCCACCACCGTTTTTAGCTGAGTCGCTGCAACGGCATCGCGGATATCTGAGGCAGATGCCGATTTTGATCGCTTGAGCGCATCGACAGCAACTTCAAATAAACCATGCGCGAAGCCTATCGGCTGCGTCCATTGTTTACCGGTTGATTTCTCGTACGCACCCGCCAAATCCTTAGCCGACTGTTTTGTCAAACTCGAGGTAAATGGATGTGATGGGCTCCACCATACTTCGGTAGTCAAACCATCGCCAAGTTCTCCTAATGCCTCGATCGCACCTGGGAACAAGAGTGCTTTGCCTAGTGTAATTACTTTAGGCTTATAGCCTTGTTGACGCGCTTGCGTGAGGAAAGTCTTTGCATCCGGTGGAATGACCACACCTGTAACGATCTCTACACCCTCTTTTTTGAAAGCGGCGATCTGAGCTGAAAAATCTTGTGTACCGTTTTGGAAGCGACCAGGATCGGTCAATGTGTAACCCATCGCGGACAAAGGTTTAGGGAAGCCACGTTCTTTGTCACCCCATGCATTGCCATCACCGTCATTGGGAAATAAGCCGCCGACTTTTTTATTCGTCTTAACGCTATTCCAGCCATTAGTGAAGTTTTCAATCACGTCTTCTAGACCCCAGAAAATGTGATGCGTCCATTTAAAGCCTTTAGCTGGATCACCTTTACGGCCGAAGAACCATGGCTGCCAAGGTACTACGCTGGAAATACAAGGCAGCTCATTTAACTCGCACACATCGCTAACCGGATTAGCGGTTTCAGGTGTACCTGCGGTTAGTATCAATGCGACTTTGTCTTTCAAAATCAAATCATTCGCCACTTCACCCGCGCGATTAGGATTGGATTGGCTGTCTTTCAATAAAATTTCAACGGCATATTTTTTCCCACCAATCGAGACGCCCTCTTTAAACGATGCACGCATCTGTTCGATGACCCATTTATCTGCTTCTCCAAAAGGAGCCAAAGGGCCAGTTTGTGGCGAGACATAACCAATTTTGATGGTGTCAGCTGCTAATGCCATGCCAGTGGTGGACAATAGCGCAGCGGCTGCCGCGCCTTGAATAAAATGTCTTCTAGTAATTGCCATGTTTTTGTCTCCTTCTGTTTATGCTGCGATTTTTACTACCCTCAAATAAAGCCTATCAAGTACAACCTACAAAACAACGCCATTCAACCAACGTTATGAAGCAATCGGTGATTCACCTTCCCAAGCTCTTTGTAATAAATTTTTTAATGCACTCACGCTATCAACGCCAATCGATCTAGGATTCCAATAGGGATTTTGAACGGCGATTTGCGCAGCCTTATCTACATCGTCCAATGCCATTCCAAGTTCTTTCAATGAGACAGGTGCACCATTTGTTTTCGATAGCTCATACAGACCTTGAGCCGCTGGCTTACCACCCAATGCACGGCTAATCTTTTTCATTGCGTTCGGTGCAGCGGCGGCATTAAAAGCAATCGCATGCGGAAGTATCACTGTGTGAACTTCTGCGTGCGGCAAATTGAAGGTTCCACCTAGGGTGTGGCATAACTTATGATGCAACGCCATACCCACATTACCAAGCACTGTTCCACACAACCATGCACCATAGAGTGCATCACTGCGCGCATCCAAATCGGCTGGATTAGTTTTTATCAACGGGATCGCAGAGGCTAGTGCGCGTATCCCTTCCTCCGCCATTAAATCCATCACAGGATTACCATCTTTGGCATACAAACCTTCGGCTGCATGAGCGATGGCGTTCATTGCGCTGGTTACGGACAAACCTACAGGTAGTGATAACGACAAATTAGGATCATAGATTACGGTGCGCGGTAATACGCGTGGGTCGCGTCCAGTTTTCTTCAGTCCGTTTTCAGTAATTCCATAAATGGGAGTCATCTCACTACCGGCATAGGTCGTGGGTATGGCGAGTATCGGTAAGCCCGATTCAAGTGCAATCGCTTTACCTAAGCCCGTCGTCGATCCCCCACCAATCGCAATAGCGCAATCAGCACCTAAGCGATGCGCTTCTTTGACTGCAGCGGCAGCGGTTTCTGCAGGTACATGCATCACCGCTTTTGGATAAATACCCGCTGAGCGAACTCCCAATAGTTGCGAAACCTGCTCGGCTATTACTTGTTGTTCTGGCGTGCAAAGAACCAAGGCTCGCTCGGCTTCTAAGAGTTGTACCTCTCGCTCAAGATGCTGCAAACTACCGGCACCAAATATGACGCGGGCCGCTTGAGCTTGATAAACGAAGTCGATCATAGATAATTTATTTCGCGGGCCGCGGGTAATGCGGAACGATTTGTGCGTCAATATTTACCCACACACTCTTCGCTTGTGTGTACTCACGCATAACATCGAAACCCATCTCACGACCATAACCTGACTGACCCACTCCACCAAACGGTGATCCAGGATTGACGCGCTTATAGCAATTGATCCACACCATGCCACTCTTGATCTCACGTGCCATTAAATGCGCACGCTGCAAATTACGCGTCCAAAGACCGGCACCTAAACCATATTCCGTACTATTGGCAATCGCGAGGGCTTCCTCATCTGTTTTGAAAGTGAGAACGGTAACAAATGGCCCGAATACTTCTTCTTGTGCGATACGGTCATGAGTCGATTTAGCGCGAACTATGGTGGGCTCAATATAACAACCTGCCGATAAATCTCCACCTGGGGCTTTTCCTCCGCTAAGGATCTCACCTCCCTCCTGGCGTGCAATATCAACGTAGGACAAAACGCGATCGCGATGTAACTGACTAGTCAATGGTCCCATCTCCGTATTCGGATCAAGTGGGTTACCCAGACGAATAGATTTTGCAAGCGCGGTAAATTTTTCTAAAAATTCTTCCGCAATCGATTCATGCAAGACTAAGCGCGCACCTGCGATACACGCTTGTCCTTGATTGTGAAAAATGGCCCATGCTGCACCATTAATCGCTGCCGGTAAAAATGCATCTTCAAAAACGATGTTGGCGCCTTTACCACCGAGCTCGAGTTGTACTTTTTTTAGATTACCTGCAGACGCCTGAACGATACGACGGCCAGTAGCCGTTGAACCTGTAAATGCGATTTTAGCGATCTCTGAATGTTCGGCTATGTACTGTCCTGCTACTTGCCCGAGACCGGGCAAAATATTGACGACACCATCAGGCATCCCTGCCTCAGCCATTAATTCAGCTATGCGCAAACTCGATAGCGGCGTTATCTCTGCTGGTTTAAGCACGACGCAATTACCTGCTGCGAGTGCCGGTGCCATTTTCCAACTGGTGAACATCAATGGAAAATTCCAAGGCACTACCTGACCAACGACACCTAAAGGCTCGCGGCTGACATAGTTTAAAAATCCGGCTTCAACGGGTACAACATCACCTTGAAATTTATCGGCCATACCACCGAAGTATCGATACGTGACAGCAGTGCGTGGCACATCAAGTATCCTTGAATCACGAATCGGATGGCCTGTATCTAATGATTCCAGCATAGCTAACTGCTCGGCGTTAGCCTCAATTAAATCAGCAAGTTTTAATAGAATTCGACCTCTATCCATCGCTGCGAGTCGCGACCATTTCGGATAAGCGCGCTGCGCTGCTTGAATCGCTTTATCGACATCGGCTTTACCGGCGAGTGCTATCTGTGCAATTTCGCTATTGTCATGCGGGTTAAGCGTCGCCATGGTTTCGCCCGATTCTGCATCGACGAATTTTCCATCAATAAAAAGCTTGGTATGAATTGCGCCCTGCAAAGCCGCAGGTATCTGCGACTTAGCGATTGTTTGAGTCATGCTGATTCTCCGGAGCGATACAGTTGAACGCCCCTTTTTGGGTTGAGAAGTAACTGCTTATTTGAACGTCATCTAATGATCGATCCACTGAGATTGCAGGTTTGACGCTGCAATCTCAGTGCAGAGAAAATTAGAACTGAACTGGAACTTCTGGAGACTCCCCTTTTTGAATCTCATAGACGAGACTCGGAGAGCCGTTTTCCCAAACCAGCAACATAGAACGTTTAGGGCTATAGCCTTGGTGACGACAGTACGCTGGCATAGCAGCCATATCACCGGCTTTCATAATGACGCGCGCCAGTGGTTTACCGGTGTTTTTGTCGGCGCAATCCCAATGAATTTCATCGCACATCTGAAAGAACCATTCAACACGATCATTCGCATGCAAAATCGGCAAAATATGCTCTTCCGTTGTGGGGCACATATAACTATGCTTCACCACCGAGGTGAACGAAGGATTCCAGGTGACTTGCGAGCGGGAGAGAAAAGCAAATAAATTAAACGCATGCACCTCACCATCAAAACCTGGCTCAGGATGTAACTCAGGTGAGTCTTGCGGCACATCGGCAAAGGCGCGATTGACAGGAGCGCCTCGTTCATCCGTACGTAAATTCAAATCTCCTTTTAAACCGACACAACGCGTAGCAAGTTCTCGTGCGCGCGTAATAGCAGCGCGATTGTCACCTTGTTTACGACCATACGGCGTACCGGTTTCTTGAGGAGCAGCGAATGGATCAAAACCATTATTCGTCCAGTCATCTAACATGGTCTCGAACGTCGCTTTGATTTGTTCTGTCGGAAAATTTTCGAGTAAATCGACGCCTGCGGATTTCATGGTTCCGTTAAAAGCTCCCGCATACATATCGACTGATTTGTAATGATTCAGGGTCCCAAACACGGCATCAAAATTGACGCCACCATAAAAAAATCCCCAAGCACAGTCACGCATCAAGGCACGCAAAAAATTACCGATATCCATGGTGTGTGACAAGGGCCGGCCATCTCGTGTGTTCCAGCTTATGTGTGCAAAATATTCGTCACGACGAAAAGTAAATGAGCCCAGCGTAAAAGCCTTGTAGCCCATGGTTTTGTCGGGTGCAGTAGCAATCACTTTTGCCAAGTCGGCGGGTGCGTTCATAGTTGTCTCCGGTATCGTTGATTTTTATTTAAGCGCTCTGGCAAATATCGGCCCACTTCTCTACGGACAGATCACCTTTACAGGTTTGCAGAACTAGCACACCAGGATCTTTGCTACGAAATTGATAGGCTGTGTTTTTAGGGAGCATGCCTTGATGGCCACGCTTTAATTTCATCCAACCCATCTTCTGTCCCTTGGGTTCTCCTGCTACGAGCACCGCGCCATCTTTTTCAGCGTTTTTGATGACTTGAGTATCATCAAGTTTAATTAAATGTACTTCGACCTCGCCATCCATCACTAACGCAAACTCATCATGCGCACAGGTATACCAAGGCGAAGATCCTTCTGCGCGTAATGTCTCTAGGACATATATCTGATTTTGGCCGAAGACCACTTTTTCATACGGCTTAGAACTATTCGCTATTTCGAAGCAGTTCGAAAAAGCATAGTGACGAACATCGTCATCGATCGCTTGTACGCCACCTTTTTCATAGGATTTCAGCGAACCAAATTTGGTCTCATATTGGACTGTCATGTCTGCCCCCTTATCGTTATTTTCTTTGCAACACCACAAAATCAAAAACCAACTGCGACTGAGTGTAGGGAGCAAGTTACGTGTTTACTAGGGGGTAAAGTGCGATTGATCTGTTCGTGATTTTCGAACAATGAGCGCAGAGTTCTTTGAAAATAGGACGCGAACCGAGGGTTAAACCAGCTGAACAGGCTCTTCGGTTAGCCAACCCCGCTCAATCAGCACTTGATCCCAGGGCGGAGTGCCGGCAAATTTATTCATCAAATGAGTGATGAAAAGTTGAAGCTTCAGGCCGCGGCGCGAGTTATGCGGGTAAATCGCGGATAACCAAAAAGAGGATAACTGCCAGTCCGTCAATACAGGAACCAACTCTCCTGAGACTAAATAACGAGAGGCCACCAAGGTCGGTATGCACACCACCCCAGCACCAGCGCAGCCATATTCAGCTAGAAGATGAACACTGTTGGTCAATAAGGGCGGCTTCAAATAAATAGAGATTGCTTCTTGGTCCCGAAAAAAATCCCAGCGGTCACGAGTATGGTAGCCAGAATACAAACCTAAGCGGTGCTCACGTAACTCGCGAGGATTGTTCAATGGCGAGTTTGCAGCTAAGTAGGATGGCGACGCACAAAACACTCGACGAACGGGAAACATCTTGCGCGCTATTAGCTCTTCAGAGGCTGGCGAGAAAATCTGTAGAGTACAGTCAAAGCCTTCTTTGACTGGATCAATCACCGTGTCTGAAACAAATAAGTCCACATTAATATCAGGATGTAGCTGCTGGAATTCTTGCAACTCTACGGCAAGGTGACCCAGCACAAATCCAGGCAAGGCATGAATACGCAATTTTCCTTCGGGTGAGTTTTGTGTCTTGCGCATTTCATCGAGCAAACCATTTGATTTGCTCAAAAGCTCAGAACAATCTTTTACATACGCTTGCCCTAGCTCTGTCAGCCTCACAGAGCGCGTCGTTCTATGCAATAGAGGTGCGCCCACATACTCTTCTAATTGTTGTACGCGCGCAGTAACGACCGATTTTGCTACTCGTAACTGCTGCGCCGCAGCTGCAAAGCTACCTGAATCGGCGACAGCAACAAAAGCTTCAATCGTTTGAAGGCGATCCATGGGCGACCTAGTTATTCAAGGACATTTTTTACTAATGAAGACATAAGCAGTATCACTCCAACGTCACTGGTTTGGAGTTCAGTACTAACGGAATAAATCCAATCAATATTCCTCCAAGCCCAAGCGCAATTGTCAGCCCATCAAACGTTGGAATGCTGTACAGACCTACAAAAACCATAAACGCGCCTGCCAAAAAAGGCCAGATCACATACGAAGTGGCATCGTACACGCCATCACCCAATTTATTTCGGTAATGCCATGCGCACGCGAATCCCGCCAGGCTCATGTAAAAACAGATTTGAAATCCTATCGCCAAAATAGAACTCTCTAAGATCGCTTTTACTGACGGCGAGTAAGAAGATAAAAACAATAAAACAATCCCAAAAAACCAAATCACTAGTGTCGCCACCCACGGCGTTTTCCATTCTGGATGCAAGATTGCGTAGCGACCATGTAGCGCCTGATCGCGTGCCATAGCAAACATACTGCGGCTGAATTGCAAAATCTGTGTCTCTATCGTTCCTACCGTACTCAAAATAGTCGACAACACAGCGAGATAATTCCATGGAGTAGGAAATAATTTATTCGCAATCGCATACAAAACATTGGTATTGGCTGCGGCGATTTCTTCATCCGTCAATACAATCAGAACGACGATCATCATGATGACGAAAAATAAAATTAAATTCACCATCGCCCAAAAAGCGCCCTGACTTGCGGAATGGGGAGTATCACCTTCGCCGGCTTTGGTTTCCTCACTCAAATTCATGGTGACGTCCCAACCCCAGTAAAAGAATATGGCGGTTAATGCACCGGTCGCAAATAATTGAGGAGTGAAAGAAAACGGAGAGATCCAAATTATCGATGGGATATGTGCAGGTCGACCACCGTACTGAATGAAAGCACCGATGATGAGCGCGAAAATGACTATGGTTTCAATCACCGTGAGAATGAGTTGCGCCACACTCGCGTGCTTAATTCCCTTGGTAACCACCAGAGTCACCAGAGTTAGCCAAATGCCGGCCACAGCCGTTACCCAATTAGGATTTTCAACAAAATCTGGCGCGATTAAAACCAACGTCGAGGTAGCCGCCGGTATGGTGGCCGACACCATAAAAAATATCGACGCAACCAGCACACCCCAGCCCGCAAAAAATCCCCACTTGCGCCCAAACACATGCCCCACCCACGCATAGGTAGCACCAGCATGAGGTGTAATTTTGTTCAGATGAATAAAGGCGAGCATGATCCCAAACATGATCAAGCCGCAGTACAAAATACTACCGACTGACAACACGCCGACCGAAGCCACAATCGCCGCGGTGGTCACTGCAACGCTAAAAGCCGGAGCGGTTCCTGCAATTCCCATGATGGCTGATTCAACCGTCCCCAGTGAATTACCTGCTAATTCCTCCCGCTTGGTCACTCTCCATCTCCTTCGGACTTAAAAAAAGCCAGCTCAGCTGGCTTGTTCATACATTTTGATTTTTCTGATTATAAAAATTTCTCGCTCGAGCAAATAGAAATTTTTGGATACGCTAACGTTGGTGCGGCCGCTTTAAGGTCAACCATGAGCTACTCGTTGACCATTAACTTCATCCTCCGTTAGCAACGTTCTGCACTAACTGCAAATGCTGCGCTCGCGACGTCGATCGGATTTCTTTTACGAATTCATCATTTTCCCAGATGCCTTCTTGACGTGTTCCATCGGCATTAATGTAAATGCCGTGTCCATGAAATTGATCCGCCTTCCAGTAGCCTACATACTGATCTTGGTCAGCCCAGGTATAGGTTCCGTAACCATGCTTTTGATCGTCATGCCAATGACCCACGTAGACATCACCATCGATATGAATTTCTGTTCCTTCGCCCTGCCGTTTATCGTTTTTGTATTCACCAATGTAATAGGTGCCGTCGGGCCAGGTGAATCGTCCAATGCCGTATCGCTTGCCAGCTCTGAAGTCGCCTGTGTAGGCATTCCCATTTATCCATAATTGCGTGCCCTGCCCGAAAGGCAGGCCATCTTTGAATTGCCCTACATAGCGAGTGCCATCGGCCAACGCGTGCATGCCGTAGCCATCTTGAACGCCATTGATGAATTCGCCTACATAGGAGATACCGCTAGGCGAGGTATACATGCCTTTACCGTGCCGGGTACCGTTTTTGTATTCGCCAACGTACTTATCACCATTGGCAAAGCTATACATACCCTGCCGATGCCGATTACCTTCATGGTACTCGCCAACATAGCGATCACCATCAGCATAGGTCATTGATCCTTGACCATGATATTGGCCATAGCGGTAATCGCCTACGTACTTATCACGCGCGCCAAATACATAACGCATCGCACGCCTAAAGTTCGTCGCTAAGTCTCTAAATTTATTTAAAATTTTAGTCATGACTCATTCGCTCTGCCGACTATGATGTTTTATGCTTTTGATGCAAAACTACTCGTTAAAATAGCAGAAGGTGCGACAAACATTAACGCTTAGTTTAGCCATTATTTCCAGCTTAACGACACAATAGAAAAACAATCGCGCTCTGGAAAAGCCACTGCTAATGCAGCAATTACGTAATCTTCGCTCTCTCCAGACACGCTCAATAACTTCTGATCAATTCCAATATTATTAAGATTATTGCGGTAACAGAACCTAAATACGGCGGATACTCTGTAAAGAGGGCTCATCGTTGATGTATTTCCTGGTTTTTAAAAGTCTTGCCAAAAAATACTCTCGTAATTCTAGGCGCCAAACTGATAGTAGTCCATATCCTGCAAGCCGTAAGATTATCCAAATCTTGGATTACAAGAACGTTAAAAAAACCTATCAATCCTGCGCTTGTTCAAACGCCGTCAGCGCATCTGCCGCGTACATCAATGATGGCCCGCCGCCCATATAAATGGCCATTCCCAGGGTTTCTATAACTTCTTGTTTGGTGGCGCCAAGTTTCACTAAGGTTTGTGTGTGAAATCCTAAGCAGCCGTCACAGCGGGCGGCAACGCCCAATGCGAGTGCAATCAACTCTTTGGTTTTTTTATCCAGCGCGCCCGCTTTTGTAGCAGCCGCGGCCAAGTCGCTAAAACCCTTCATCATCTCCGGCGCTTCCGCTCGCAACTTTACCAACGAGCTCGAGATATCTTTGGTAATTTGCTTGTATTCTTTTGACATGTTTATTCCCTGCAGTTTTGCCGATTGATTCATCATTCATTAGCGTCTGTGGACAGCATGCCATAAGGAGGGCCAGCCCTCAATAAGTCCCAGGGCTTACAAGGACAAAGTAATCCGAAGGGGTGTTAGCATAAACCCAAGACCTCTCTCGTGAGCACTTCCATGAATGCCAAACCATCCGCCGTCGCCAGCATTGAACAACGACTGGACTCCATACAAACCGTACTAGAGCAGCACGGTATGGAGCCCGAAAAATTCATCGATACCTTTCATGACTTAGCAAATGAGCATTGGGTGCCTGACAACGGCGCACGGCTGGTGGCAAGAGCCTGGACTGATCCCGAATTCAAACAGCGATTATTAAGCAATGGCACCGCTGCAGTTCACGAGATGGGTTTAAGTATGCCGCCACACCACCGGCACTTTGTCGTGCTGGAAAACACGGCAGATATCCATAACGTGATTTGCTGCACCCTGTGTTCTTGCACTGCATTCACCATCATTGGTTTACCGCCGGACTGGTACAAAGATTTGGAATATCGTGCGCGTGTCGTCCGTGAATCACGCACAGTACTCAAAGAAATGGGCCTCGACTTACCGCAACACATGCAAATACGCGTGTGGGACACCACCGCCGATACACGCTACATGGTGTTGCCAGAACGTCCGGCAGGTACGGAAGGTTTAACAACAGAACAACTAGCTGCATTGGTCAACAAGGACGCGCTCATAGGCGTGGCCCGCTTGTAAAGGAAACGCCATGGATGGCATGCATGATCTGGGCGGCAAAGAGGGATTCGGCCCTGTACGTCACAGCAAAAACGCCGCTGTTTTTCACGCTGATTGGGAAATCCGCGCCAACGCTTTGTATAGCCTGGCTGTGAAATTCGGCGTATTCAATATGGATGAATATCGTCACGCGATTGAACGTATGGAGCCGCGTCATTACTTGAGCGCGAGTTACTACGAACGCTCACTGACAAGTCTGGCCTCACTTTGTGTAGAAAAAGGTTTGGTCACTCGCGAGCAATTAGAGCAACTCGCTCAGGGTAGTTATCCGCTGGCGCTTCCTGCTGCACCGGGGCGCAGCAATCACCCCCAGCGTCAATCATTTTTACCGGGTGATCAAGTGCGTGTACGCGATGAACATGTACCCGGCCATATGCGCATGCCTGGCTACCTACGTGGTAAATGCGGCGTGGTAATCAGCAAATCACCCAACTACCCTTTTCCAGATGCGCATGGACATGGCATTCACGCTGAAGACGAGCCTACGTATGACGTGCGTTTCGAAGCATCCCATGTCTGGCCGAACGATGCAGAAAATGCGCAGGTACATGCGGCCATTTTTGAAAGCTATCTGGAGCTGAATAAATAAATCAAACCGGCAAAAAAATTACTCGCTAAATTCTGTCATCCCCTCTGCGAATCTAATGACATCAATTCACCTACGCTGAGACTCTTTGCACACGCCTGAGTACTATCGGGCGAGAGCATGGATTCATGCCAATATCGCAATTTTTTATCTGGCGAAATCAGTAATAAAGGTCGGTACATAGCGACTATTAGTAAAACTTGACTCAAGTCAATTTCTTATAACCACCCTAATTGTTATAGTGCAATCAGTCACCTGACGCAAATAGTTTGTGTCTAGAGTCGTGACACACACTTTTAAGAGCCGCTATGTTTAAAAAAATCCTCGTCCCAACCGATGGCTCCCCTCTGTCAGAAAAATCTGCTAAAGCGGCCATACAATTTGCTGCCGCAAACCATGCAAGCTTAGTCACCATCGCTGTCATCCACCCAATATCGGCGCTTTCGCTATCCGAAGCTATAGGGTCAGACGTATTAGAAGACGTCGAAAATTTACAAGACGAGCTCTTGCGTAACAACGCAGAAAGAATTAAAGCTCTCGCAAATAAAGCAGACGTTCGCTGCGACATCGTGATTAGCCGAGCCGATCATGCGTATGAAGAGATCTTAGCCACGGCGCAAAAAAAACGTTGCGACTTAATCTGGATAGCCTCTCGCTCACGCAATAGCCTTCAAAAATTACTACTCGGTAGCCAGACGCAACGCGTGCTCTCACATACAGCGATTCCCGTTCTGGTCTGGCAAAAAAATAGCTGGGAGTGATTTTCGTTTTTTTAGTTAGTGCGTATAAACACAATATCTCGATCATCTGAAAAAACTTACTGATCACTACTTTGCAATACCCATAGATATCATCCGAGATTTAAAAATCATGAAAAAAGCACCCGATGAAAATTCATACGACCGAGCCGCTATGGAAAAATGGGCTCAATCAATGGATGCAGCGGCTCATAAGCAGTTATCAACACTGGCACATGGCTTATCGCCTATTTCGTTAGGACTGGCTTATGCTGATTGGCTGGCACATTTGAGTGCCTCACCCGGCTCTCAATCACTGCGCATGGTTGACGCCTGGCAAAGCTATTTGCACGCTGCAGAAAAAAACATCCAGTTAACGACCCAACCCGCGATTGCCGACGAGCCAGATACGGATGCGCGATTCAAAGACCCTACCTGGAGTCAATGGCCCTATAACGTCTTCAAAAATAATTACAAGACGATGGAAGATTGGTGGCATGATGCGGCACAGATCAATGGCATGAATCCCCATCATCAGCATCTGGTGAGTTTCTTTACCAAGCAATCGATGGATGCGCTTTCACCATCGAATTCAGCGATGACTAATCCTGAAGTGATGAAAGAAGGCGTTGAAAGTTTAGGTGAAAGCTGGCTCAAAGGATGGCAGAATTTTATGCACGATCAGTATCACGATCTGCAGAAAAAAACGAATCCAGCATCAGACAAAGTTGAACCTTTGCATTATGCCGTAGGTAAAGATGTCGCTATCACACCCGGTAAGGTTGTTTTTAGAAATGATTTGATTGAGCTGATTCAATACAGCCCAACGACTAAACAAGTTCAGGCGGAACCCTTACTAATTGTTCCGTCATGCATCATGAAATACTACATCCTCGATTTGTCGCCCCACAATTCGATGGTGCGCTATTTGGTTGCGCAAGGATTTACTGTCTTTATGATTTCATGGCGCAATCCTGACGGGGATATGCGTGACGTCGGTCTGAGTGATTACGTTAATCATGGTGTACTCGATGCGCTGGCAGCCGTACAGAAAAATACAGATTCCAATAAAGTTCATACCATGGGGTATTGTCTGGGCGGGACTTTTTTAGCTATAGCTGCTTCTTGGCTAGCAAAAGCACAATCCAACGGCGATCACCACTACCCCAGTTTAGCGAGTGTGACTTTATTAGCCGCCCAAGTTGAATTTAGCGAACCCGGCGAACTGGGTGTATTCATTGACCACGACCAATTAAAAAGCCTGCGCGAAGAAATGTCGCGTACGGGCTATTTTTCTGGTCGTCAGATGTTAGATTCCTTTAGGTTTTTAAATTCGCGCGATTTGATTTGGTCTCAAATCACGCAGCGTTACCTGCTGGGTAAAGACGAAGTCGGAATCGACATGATGAGCTGGAATTCGGATCACACCCGATTGCCAGAGCGCATGCACAATGAATACTTAGATCATTTATTCCTTAATAATGCACTCGCCGCGGGTTATTTCAGATTAAATGATTCAGCGGTCGCACTCATGGATATCCGTTCACCCATGATGGTGGTAGGTACTGCGCGCGATCATGTGTCGCCCTGGCACTCGGTCTACAAAATACATTTACTGTGTGATACCGACATTACGTTTGTCTTAGCAGCCGGCGGACATAACGCTGGCATCATTTCAGAGCCTGGTCACCACAATCGTCATTACCAACTGAGGCATACCTCCAAAGATAGCGGCTGGACTGACCCCGATGATTGGGCGCGCAAAACATCTATAACAGAGGGTTCATGGTGGGAAGCTTGGTCTGCTTGGCTAGAACAACATAGCAGCAAAAAAATTCCCGCTCGCTCTCCATCGGTCGTAACTACGTTGTGCGATGCACCGGGCGAGTACGTCATGATGCGTTATCTAGATTAAAAATTTTTTATATCTTTAGTAGTGTCGTAAAGGCTCTTAGTCAATGTCAGAATTAATATCAGAAACAATCTCAGTATCAAATTATTTACACCCATCACCCTTTAATCTTGCAGGTAAAAAAGGGCTTGTCTTAGGCATCGCCAACGATCACAGCATTGCTTGGGAATGCGCAAAAATCGCCCATGAACAAGGCGCAGAAATCATTGCCACCTGCTTGAATGACAAAGCACGCAGCTATGTTCAGCCACTAACAGACTCTTTAGGTATTCCTTTGCTTAACTGTAATGTCGAAGAACCTGAGGGCTTGAGTCAGGTGGTGGAAGATGCTGCGAAACAGTTAGGCAAATTAGACTTTGTGATTCATTCGATTGCGTGGGCACCCTTAGATGATTTGCATGCGCACGTCACCGATACCAGTAGCCTTGGATTTTCCAGAGCGATGGAAATTTCATGCCATTCATTCGCGACATTAGCGAAAGTTTGCGTCAATCACATGCCTGAAGGTGGCAGTTTGATCACTATGACGTATTTAGGTGCGCAGCGAGCCATACCGCACTACGGCTTAATGGGGCCGGTTAAGGCTGCGCTGGAATCTCTCGTGAGGTACATGGCGATTGAGCTAGGGCCGCAAGCAATTCGTGTTCATGCGGTGTCACCCGGTCCTATCATGACGCGCGCAGCTTCGGGGATTGAATCATTCGATGAATTGCTTGAACATAGCAAGTCTGTAGCGCCCCTCAAGAGATTAGTTACCTTAGAAGAGATTGCTAATTTAGCGGTTTTCTTATCCTCCGATGCCTCTAGAGGCATGACAGGACAAACTATTTATGTTGATGCAGGATGCCACGCTGTTGCTTAAGCTTAGATTATGAAAACTATCAAAATTACTGCAGACAATGCCAACGATGAATGGCTAGTCAATTTTATTTACTCGGAAATTGACGTAGGTGATAGCGCTGAAATTACGCGCACACTGACTCCAGACGATATCAAAGCCTTTGCAGCCGTTTCAGGTGATATCAATCCTGCTCACATGGATCCGGTGTATTCCAGTCACACGCTGTTTCATGGAATTATTGGTCATGGCATGTGGGGTGGCGCGTTAATTTCAACCGTACTGGGTACCGTATTTCCCGGCCCCGGCACGATTTATCTTGAACAAAATCTCCATTTCAGTCGACCAGTGCGAATCGGCGATACCTTAACCGTAACGGTCACGTGCAAATCAAAAAACGATGAAAAAAATTCCATCGAACTTGATTGCTCACTCGTTAATCAAAAAGGTGACCGAGTCCTCTCCGGCGTAGCTCGCGTACTCGCACCGACCACAAAGCTGCGCATACCCAAAATTCACGCGCCGAAAATCAGTTTATCGAATCCCTACGAACAACATACCCAGTTATTAAGCTTGGGCGCTCATCTGGAAGCGGTGACCTGCGGTGTAGTCCATCCCTGCGATGAAGAATCATTGCGGGGTGCTATGGATGCGCAACATGCTGGCTTAATTAACGCCATCATCATTGCGCCAGAAAAAAAAGTGCGGGCTATCGCTGAAAAGGCAAATATCGATTTAACTGGCATTCGTATCATCAACGTTCAGCATAGCCATGAAGCGGCTGATGTTGCTGCCAAAATGGCAGCTGATCGTGAAGTTGAAGCCCTGATGAAAGGTAGTTTGCACACCGATGAATTGATTCATGCCGTCGTTATGCAACCCAAGCTACATACTGGTCGCCGAATGTCACATGTGTATCGCTTCCAAGTGCCGATGTACCCCAAGCCGTTATGTATCACTGATGCTGCGTTAAACATTGCGCCTACATTGGCAGACAAAGTGGACATCGTAAAAAATGCCATAGACTTTGCTCACATCATGGGTATCAACGAACCTAAAGTAGCTATCCTGGCTGCCGTAGAAACCGTCAACCCAGGTATGCCGTCCACCTTAGAAGCCGCTGCGCTGTGTAAGATGGCAGATCGCGGACAAATCACCGGCGGTCTACTCGACGGCCCTCTCGCCTTCGATAATGCTATCTCGCCACAAGCTGCCGAGCTAAAACATATTCAATCACTAGTCGCGGGTCAGGCCGATATTTTGGTAGCACCCGATCTTGAAGCCGGCAATATGATGATTAAACAAGCCGAGACTTTTTCTGAAGCCTACGGTGCCGGCGTGGTGTTAGGTGCGCGCGTTCCGATTGCGTTAACCAGTCGATCAGACACTGCGATGGCCCGCTGTGCTTCAGCGTTGCTGGCGAAGTTAATTGCTCACCACAACCGACAACACCAATCGTGAGCATCTTAGCGGTTAACGTTGGCTCTTCCAGCATTAAATTCGCGCTTTATAGTGTGAGCGAAAAAAATGTAGGTGATGCCGAAATGAGCGGTGCCATTGAGGGACTAGAACCCTCAGGGCATGCTCGCATTCAATGGGCATCAAAAGGTGAAGCGAAGCAAAACGTCACGATTACTATCGATGCTGACCAAGACCCCTTTGAAGCGGCTCTCAGCAAACTAAAACAACTACTTCAAGCACATTACTCGCATATCACGCTGCAGGCCATCGCGCATCGCGTTGTTCATGGAGGTACGTTGTATACATCGAGTATTGTCGTGACTCCGGAAGTACTGAGTCAGCTCGCCACATTGAATTCCTTGGCACCTCTGCATCAACCTCATAATTTGGCGGGCATTGTAGCCTTCACCGAATGTTTTCCACAATTAAAACAAGTCGCCTGTTTTGATACAGCATTTCATCGCACACTCTCACCGCTAGAGACCACCTTTGCTATCGACCGCAAACTGACTGAGCAAGGTATTCGACGCTTTGGTTTTCATGGTCTGTCCTACCAATACATTACCCAAGTGTTGAAACAGATCTCGCCTCGTTCAGCAGGACGAACCGTGATGGCGCACTTAGGTAATGGTGCGAGTTTGTGCGCCACGACGCAACACGAAAGTCGCGCTACGACCATGGGTTTTTCAGCCGTTGATGGATTAATGATGGGGACACGCAGCGGTGCACTTGACCCAGGGGTTTTATTATATTTACTGGAGCAAGGCTGGGATCACGACGCGATAGAAAAACTGATTTACAAACAAAGCGGCTTACTGGGCGTCTCGGGTGAAAGTGCGGATATGCGCGTGTTATCGACCTCGAACTCTGAAGCCGCTCGCTTTGCGATAGATTTATTTACTCATCGAGTGGTGCGCGACATTGGCGCACTGACTGCCTGTGTAGAAGGTCTGGATGTTTTAGCATTCACGGGCGGCATTGGCGAACACGACTCAGAATGTCGAGCTAAGGTCGGTCAGTCATTAGCCTATCTGGGCGTATCCATAGACAGCGCACGTAATCAACGGGCTAACGGTGATACAGTGCAGCCAATACAATCCGACAGTAGCCGCGTTGAAGTGTGGGTGATCCCAACGGATGAGGGCCGTGTATCAGCCCAAGAAACTATGGCACTGCTTTGAACTACAGCTCTGAACTACAGCGCTGAAATACGAAGCTGAAATACGAAGCTGAAATACGAAGCTGAAATACGGCGTACAAACTAAAACACGATGTAAGTTGGCATATACGGCCAACTCACATCGTGCAAAATCTAATTAAGCTATCTCACTAAGCTCGATTGATGTTCAGGCTTCAATCAAAGCTGAACTAAAAAGTGTATTTATTATTTCAAAACTGAGTGATCATTTTTCTTAATGATCACATCAAGGTGCGGCTGGAACGTCGAGCGACTTACGCCCCACCCATTCAAGAATCGTTCAAACAAGGCTTGTTCTTGCGGAGCTGCATGTCCATCCGATAAGAGTGCATCCGCGAGATTCAACAAGATACAAATCTTTTGTGGCTCATTCAGCAAATTAGCACTAGCGGAAAGATAGTCATCAAACTTAGTGGCTTTGCCATAGGCCATCGCATCATCTAGCAAACGCTCATCACCATGCAGATTGGTGAGCAACACACCAAACTCTTCTTGCTCAATTGCGCCATCCGCTGACGTCATAAACAGCAATCCCACAGCTAACGCAATGCGAGGATTGAGTTCAGGGGTTTTACCTTTAAAAACATCAAATAATCCCATGGTCAGTCTCCTTTGTTAATGTATTTACCTGCCTGAATCAGATGCAACGTAGTTATTATTTTTCAGCAAATGCTCGTTCAATCACGAAGTCACCCGGCTTACTGGTACTACCTTCATTAAAGCCACGCTGCTCCAGAAGAGACTTTAAATCTTTGAGCATCTCGGGGCTGCCGCAGATCATTATCCGATCACGTTCACGATCAAAGGCTTGTTCACCGATGTCGGTAAAGAATTTACCTGAACTAATTAAATCGGTAATACGACCCTGATTGGTAAAGGCTTCGCGTGTCACGGTCGGATAGTAGACCAGCGCATCCTTAACAATTTCCCCCAAAAATTCGTGATTGGGCAATTCGTTAGTCAGGTAGTCGTGGTAGGCCAACTCGCTAACAATACGCACGCCATGAACTAAATAAACTCGCTCAAATTTTTCGTAAGTATCGGGATCGCGAATGATAGACAGAAAAGGAGCCAATCCCGTTCCGGTAGAAATAAGATACAAATTCTTACCCGGCAAAAGGTAGTCGATCAGCAATGTGCCGGTAGGTTTTTTGCCGACGATGATCTTGTCGCCCACCTGAATATTTTGCAAAACAGACGTCAGCGGACCGTCGGGCACCTTAATACTTAAAAATTCCAGATGGTTTTCGTAATTGGCGCTAACAATGGAATATGCCCGCAACAAAGGCTTATCATTTATTTTCAAGCCTATCATCGTGAAATGACCGTTAGAAAACCGCAGTGACTGGTCTCTGGTGGTAGTGAAACTAAACAAACGGTCAGTCCAGTGCTGAACTGACAAAACTTCTTCTTCAATAAACGCGCTCATACGATTTTTGGGCCACAAAAAGAACAATTTCCGTAAGCATACCAAAGAAAAACCCGCCAGCTGAAAAGGCTGGCGGGTTTAGGCACAAGGCACCCCTTCCCTCAACCGTCAAAAAATGATGGCTATCAAGGCGCCAAACTGTCATTACTCCTAAAGTCATGCCACTTTGGGAAAGATCATGCATTTAAAAGAGCTGCCTAACATAGCCAAACGATATTTTGGTCGACTTCTACTTTTATTTACGATTGTTGCTTTGGTTGCTACGTTTGGCTCGCGTGTAGTACTGGGTCCCCGCATACCTGCTGCTTTAGTAGTGCAGCGTGATTTTATTCAAACCATAGTCGCAACGGGACATGTGGAAAGTCCGCATCGTATTAGCATTGGCAGTCAAATCGTCGGGGTAGTAAAAAATATACCGGTTACTGAGGGGCAGAATGTTCAGGCTGGAGAAGTACTCATTGAACTCGATGATGCTGAATGGAGAGCGGCAGCTCAACAAGCAGATATGCTGGCGTTACAAGCTCAAGCTCGGTTGCGTCAGGTGCGCGAAGTACAGGCGCCGGTAGCAGCGCAGAGCTTAGTACAAGCAGAGATCAACGTTAGTTACGCAGAAAAACAATGGCATAGAAATGTAGATTTGTTTACAAAGTCGTTTATCAGCCAAGCGGCATTAGATGAAGCAAAAAAGAATGTCGATCTAACACAAGCACAATTACAAACCGCGAAAAAACAAGTACAGACAACTCACCCTACGGGTAGTGATTATCAAATTGCTGCCACGACATTGGCACAAGCCGAGGCGAACTCGAAAATTGCCTATTCACGTCGTCAATACACCGTGATTAAGACACCCATCGCTGGCACCTTGATCTCGCGCGATGTTGAGGCTGGTGATGTCGTACAACCCGGCAAAGCATTAATGACGCTATCCCCTTTAGGAACGACTCAATTAGTGGTTCAAATTGATGAAAAAAATCTACCACTGTTAGTGCTAGGCCAATTAGCAAGAGCTTCCGCTGACGCTTATCCCGCACTGAATTTTTCAGCCGCGATTAGCTATATCAATCCCAGTGTCGATCTTCAGCGTGGCTCAGTTGAAATCAAACTTAACGTACCTGAGCCGCCCGCTTACTTACGCCAAGACATGACGGTGTCGGTGGATATTCAGGTCGCCACGCGCTTGAGAGCAATGTTAGTACCGACGGATACCATACACGACGTCAAAAGTCGGCAGCCATGGGTACTTAAAGTCGCTGATGGGAAGGCACGTAAACAAGTTCTGCGTGTAGGTTTGCAAAGCGCAGGAATGAGCGAAGTACTTTCCGGGTTACGCGTTAATGATCGTATATTAACGTTTACTAATGAGGTAAATGAAGGAGATCGTATTCGACCCATTAGCTATAGCGAAGCACCATGAACTTCTGGCTACCGTTTGAATGGATAGTCGCGTTACGCTTCTTGCGTGAAGGAAGAATGCAGACTTGGTTCATCATTCTTGGCGTAACCATCGGAGTGGCCGTTATTATTTTTATGTCCGCCTTACTCACAGCGTTGCAAACGAACTTTATACGGCGTGTACTTACCGCACAATCACATATACAGTTACTACCACCGAAAGAGGTCGCACGAACATTAGGGGTATCTTCGACTACATCGCATCATTTTTCAGAAAACGCCTTAATTCAAGCGCCGCTACAACGACTAAAATCTATCGATCAGTGGCAAAACATTGTGAAACAAATTCGCGCGATGCCCTCTGTTCTGGTGGTATCACCGACTGCGGCAGGGTCGGCTCTGGTGGTACGCGGTAATGCAAGCCGCT
Organism: Oxalobacteraceae bacterium; assembly: GCA_947454305.1. Taxonomy (GTDB): domain Bacteria; phylum Pseudomonadota; class Gammaproteobacteria; order Burkholderiales; family Burkholderiaceae_D; genus Pernthalerella. The sequence continues at coordinate 349 of CANGJE010000018.1, read as the reverse complement.
CAGTGACGATTACGGGCATTGAGCCAGAAAATTATTTTAAGATTGTGACCTTGCCGGAAAAAATAATCATAGGGTCCACTCGCCTTACAAGCAGCGACATATTGATAGGTATGGATCTGGCGAGTGATTTAGGCTTGTCCATCGGCGACAAATTACGCATATCGTCGGCTTTAGGTAATAGCAATATTCTCACCGTGACGGGCATTTTTGATCTTGGCAACAAGGGTGCGAATCAACGTATGACCTTGCCCTCGGAAAGTGGATCCCATAACGAGATGCATAATCTTGTGTATGGGAGGATTTCTGATGAAAAAGACAAGAGCGCGGTATACGCTGGAATTTAAGCTTG
>CANGJE010000017.1 GCA_947454305.1 Oxalobacteraceae bacterium | reverse complement strand
GGAGTCGATTCGCGCAACTCGAGAATGATCAGCGTTTCGCCGGGTTTGGAATAGCTGCGTATCTTGTCGACGAAAGGTGTCTCTTGCAGTTTCTTTTCTAATTTATCCGTTACCTGCTCAGCCATTTGGACCGAGCTACTGCCCGGCCAATAAGCACGTATCACCATCGCACGAAAGGTGAAAGGTGGATCTTCATCCTGACCTAATTTGCTGTAACTCATAATGCCGCCCAACAGCAGCACCACGATTAGGTAGCGAATAAAGGGAATGTGTTCGAGTGCCCAGCGAGAAAGATTAAGTCGTTCTTTCATTTTGCCGCCCCTGCCGCGGCAGGTTTATTGTTTTCGTGAATGGCCGACAACTCCTGCCCTAGCAAAGACACTTTCTGTCCGGGTCGAAGCTGATTCACACCTGCCGTCACCACAGATTGGCCTGCACTCAGGCCTTGTGCGATCAGTACATCCGTTCCCGTTGCACTGGCCACTTGCACTGGCACGAGCTTAACCACTCCGCTCTCGACCACCCAAACAGCCGTACCTTCTTTGCTATTTACCAGCGCGGTCATCGGCAAATGGATACCCTGCAGTGCCGGCGCAGCAAATTGCACGGTCGCTGTCATGCCCAGTCTGACTTCAGGGCCGGCTCTGGGCAAAGAAATTTTAGCTGTATACGTGCGTGTCGCTGGATCGGCTATTGGAGACAATTCACGCAAGCGACCGCTGATGGCCACGTTAGAGTTTGCCCAAGTTTTGACCGCCAAATCGGTGACTTGGCGCAGCACTTCAATTTGATCTTCAGGAATACTGACACGGACTTCTTTTTCTGCGGTTCGTGCGAGCTTTACCACGGGAGTACCCGCTGCTACCACCTGACCTACTTCAGCCTGCACCGCTGTTATTACGCCATCTGCATCGGCATACAACGTGGAATAACTACTTTGATTCGCCTGCACCTTTAAACCCGCATTGGCTTGTTCATGCGAGGCGACTGCTGATTTATAAGCCGCTTCTTTCGCATCAAGTAACGCCTGACTAACGAAATTTTTCTGACGCAGTTCACGATAGCGATCAAGCTCAGCCTTGGCCAGTGCGAGACTACTTTCCGTCGCGCTCACAGCAGCTTTGGCTTGCGACTGCGCTAGTTGAAGGTCTAAGGGATCAAGCTGCATTAACACTTGTCCGCGCTTGACCAAGGTGCCAACTTCCACTTTTCTAGCAATCAATTTGCCACCGACCCGAAATCCTAGTTGCGATTCGTAACGCGGCTGAATCTCGCCAGCGAGTTCAATAATCGATTTACCCGATCCTGCGGCGACCACCATCGCTCTAACCGGTCGAATTTCTTCGACTCGTTCCACCGGACGCGAGCACGACGCAAGTAATAAACACAGCAGCATCGACACGCTTAGCGCACGACCTAATTGAACTAGTGAGACGGAGCGGAGCACGTTTTTTCCTTTACTATTCGGCCTGCGCAAAGAGAGTTCAACAGGGTTGCACTCGCTTAGAAAAGCTTCCTTGGATGACTGCGGGGGGCGAAAACAGCGGTTTATCGCGGTTTTCTAATGTTAATGACCTGCCAGTTAGTAATTATATCGAATGATATCGTCCGCGTTCGCACTATCTAAGAACCGCTATTGCCATCGTCCATGACTAACGCTCATTACGAAAACTTCCCGATCGCATCACCCCTCTTGCCCCCAGAACTGCGAGCGCCGGTAAGAGTGATCTACGCCTTTGCCCGTAGCGCAGATGATCTGGCCGATGAGGGTGACGCCAGCGCTTCAGAACGGATTGCAGCACTCAATGCGTATGAGCGAGAGTTGGATCACATCGATGCCGGTCGTGCGAACCACAGCGAATTATTTCAGCAACTCGCGCTGACACTAAAAGAACATCACCTCAACACACAACTCTTGCGCGACTTGTTATCTGCCTTTCGGCAAGATGTGGTTAAGACGCGGTATGCCAGTTTTGATGAATTATTGGATTACTGCTCTCGCTCAGCCAATCCGGTGGGGCGCATCATGCTGGCGCTGTCTGACCAGTATTCACCAGATTTGCTTGAGCAAAGCGACGCGATCTGTAGTGCGCTACAGCTCATCAACTTTTGGCAAGACGTTGCTATCGATAGTGAAAAATCTCGGATCTATATTCCGCAGGAAGATCTTGCAAAATTTAATGTGAGTGAAGAATCCATCGCTGAAGGAAAAGCAGATCATCGCTGGCGAGCTTTGATGCACTATCAAGTAAACCGTGCTCGCAGCCTGATGATAAAAGGCGCACCATTAGCTAGCCAGGTCGGTGGCCGCCTAGGCTGGGAGTTGCGCTTTATAGTGCATGGCGGTTTGCGTATTCTGGAAAAAATCGAGGCAGTCAACTATGATGTTTTCCAAAGACGACCCACATTAAAAAAATATGACTGGCTACTTTTGGGATGGCGTGCAGTGCGCTATCGCTCAACGGTCGCCGCTTAAGCTAGTCGGACACAGTTCCAGACTGCGATACCATGCAGAGAAATAACAGTAAATCAACCCTTTTCAATTTCTGATGACTCCTGAAGATTATTGCCAGCAGAAAGCAGCGCAAAGCGGCTCCAGCTTCTACTACAGCTTTTTGTTTCTGCCACCCCAGCGCAGGCAGGCGATTACTGCGCTGTACGCTTTTTGCCGCGAAGTCGATGATGTGGTCGATGAAACGTCGGATGCATCGATTGCACAAACAACCTTGCAGTGGTGGCGTCATGAAATCAAGCAAATGCTGGCTGGTTCGCCTAACCATCCCGTTACCAAAGCATTACACCCGCATTTGCAACCATTTAATCTGCGTGGCGAACACCTACTAGCAGTGATTGATGGCATGGAAATGGATTTAACCCAAACACGTTATTTAGATTTTCCTGCGCTTGAGCGTTATTGCTGGCATGTAGCCAGTGTGGTGGGCATTATGTCGGCCAGTATTTTTGGATATACAGATCAGCGCACATTGGAGTACGCAGAAAAGTTAGGTATGGCTTTTCAACTCACCAACATCATTCGTGATGTGGGTGAAGATGCGCGCCGTGGTCGTATCTATTTACCTATTAATGAGCTGCAAAAATTTGAAGTGACTGCTGCCGAAGTGCTTAACGCAAAGCATAGTGATCGCTTTGAAGCGCTGATGAAATTTCAATTACACAGAGCACAGGCTTACTATAACGAAGCCTTTGCCCTGCTCCCCTTGAGCGATCGCAGGGCGCAACGCCCGGGGTTAATTATGGCGGTGATTTATCGTACTTTGTTAGATGAAATATCGAATGATGGCTTGCGTGTGTTGCAGCACAAAGTCTCACTCACGCCATTGCGCAAACTATGGCTAGCTTGGAAAACGTGGATTTACCCCGCCAGAATTCAACCAACGTGAAATTTGCCGTCATAGGAGCAGGTTGGGCCGGATGCGCAGCCGCCGTGGAATTAACGCGACGCGGCGGACAAGTCACCTTACTTGAAGCGGCTCGGACGGCAGGTGGCCGAGCGCGACGTGTGCAACATGAAGGCTATCACCTCGATAATGGCCAGCATATTTTGTTAGGTGCCTACCGCGACACCTTGCGACTGATGCAAATTGTTGGCATCACACCGTCGCAAGCACTACTCAGGCTGCCGCTGCAAATGCGCTATCCAGCGGGTAGCGATGGCATGGAGTTTATCGCTGGACGTTTGCCCGCACCCCTTCATCTTCTGTATGCATTACTGACTTCACGAGGGCTATCGGTAGCCGATAAATTATCGCTAGCGCGTTTTTCCAGTGCCGCGCGTTGGATGAAATGGCAACTGGATGTCGACTGCAGCGTTACTGAATTACTAGAACGCTTTGAACAAACTGAACGCTTGATTCAATTGATGTGGCGACCGCTGTGCATCTCTGCTTTAAACACACCACCCGAGCGCGCCTCGGCGAAAGTGTTTTTAAAAACATTAGGTGACAGTTTGGGGGCAGCACGCAGCGCCTCGGACATGCTCTTGCCAACGCGTGATCTGTCAGCGCTATTTCCCGATGCAGCGATCAATTACATAGAAAAGCGTGGCGGTAAAGCGCACTTGGGTGTGCATGTGCGCGCACTCAATCAGCAAACATATCAATGGCAAATAACGGACGATGATTTTGATGAATGCTTTGACAAAGTAATCGTCGCCACACCTGCCTACGCAGCGCAAACTTTGCTGGCACCGTTAAACACCGCGCTGTCTGACGCATTGAATTTTACGTATGAGCCGATTACTACGTGTTATCTGAAGTACCACTCATCCGTACGACTGGCTGCACCGTTCTTCGCCTTAAGAGATCATGCTGAATCCGCACAGTGGGGACAATTTGTGTTCGATCGTGGGCAACTAGATACCGCTCAAGCGGGTTTACTTGCAGTAGTTATCAGCGCATCTACTAATGCCTCAGCACTCGGTCAAGCTGCACTAGCGCAAGCTGTCGCGCACCAACTCGCCAAAGTGTTTCAACGAAAAGAGTTGGCTTCACCTGAATGGGCTTGGATTATTACTGAAAAACGCGCTACGTTTGCGTGTGAACCGAATCTGCGTCGACCACCGAATGAAACCGCACTCAATAATTTGTGGCTGGCTGGTGACTACACTGAAGGCGATTATCCGGCCACGATAGAAGGTGCAGTGCGAAGTGGGCTGCAGGCAGCGTCACTAGCCCTGCAGTAAAACGACCTGAGTAAAACCTACTGCATTTCCCGAATTTGATTCATCGCCTGATCAATACGTTCAACGCCGATGACTTGAAGGCCTTCAATTTTTTGCTTAGGCAAATTAGATTTCGGCACCAAAGCAATCGAAAAACCTAATTTCGCGGCTTCACGCAAACGCTCTTGCCCGCGCGGCGCCGGCCGTATTTCACCCGCCAGACCCACTTCACCAAAAGCTACCAAGCCACGCGGTAACGGTTTATTGCGCATCGATGATTGAATCGCCAAGAGCACCGGAAGATCAGCTGCAGGCTCAGTAATTTTTACCCCGCCCACGGCATTAATAAATACATCTTGATCAAACGCTGCGACTCCCGCATGTTTGTGCAAAACCGCCAGTAGCATCGCTAAACGATTTTGCTCTAAGCCCACGGTCAAACGACGCGCATTAGGCGCATGCGATGCATCGACCAAGGCTTGTATCTCGACTAGTAAAGGTCGTGTTCCCTCTTGCGTCACCATTACGCATGAACCCGGCACTTGAGTGTCATGCTGAGACAAAAACAAGGCGGAAGGATTTGATACCCCTTTCAAACCTTTGTCAGTCATCGCAAATACGCCCAGCTCATTGACAGCGCCAAAGCGATTTTTAAATGCTCGGACTAAACGAAAACTAGAATGCGTATCGCCTTCAAAGTACAGCACCGTGTCAACGATATGTTCCAGCACACGCGGCCCCGCCAGCGTGCCTTCTTTCGTTACATGACCCACCAAGATAATCGTAATGCCTGATTGTTTAGCTACCCGCGTGAGTTGTGCCGCACATTCTCTGACTTGCGCCACCGATCCCGGAGCTGAACTCAAAGCGTCGGAATAAACTGTCTGTATTGAGTCAATAACAGCGACATCTGGCTTTTCTTCGGCCAGCGTCGATAGAATTTTTTCCAGCTGTATCTCCGCCTGCAACTGCAGATTTTCCGCATCAATCACCAACCTGCGTGCGCGTAAAGCCACCTGAGCGCCGGACTCTTCGCCACTGACATACAGCGCGCGTTTGAATTTCGAAAGGTTCGCCAAGGCCTGCAACAGCAAGGTCGATTTACCGATACCCGGGTCACCACCAATCAAAACCACTCCACCGGCAACCAGCCCACCACCGAGCACTCGATCGAACTCATCAATGCCTGTACCAAAGCGGGGCACATCAATCGCTTCAATATCGGCCAGGCGCATGACAGGTGCACCTTTAACTAAACCCTGAGCGGAAGAAAAACGATTGCCGGAGGTTTCAACGACTGATTCAACTAAAGTGTTCCAGCGTTCGCAGGCGGGACATTGACCCACCCACTTGTTACTGACGCCACCACACTCGGTGCAGCTGTACTGCGTTTTTGACTTGGCCATAGCGCCCTTTATGCTCGTATTTTTCGTTGCACGCGTGGCGTAATTGCGCACATGAGCTCATAACCAATCGTTCCTGCTGCCGCTGCGACTTCATCGATAGGTAAATCATCACCCCACAAGGTCACGTCACTGCCCACATGGGCATTCGGCACGGATGACAGATCAACGTTCAACATATCCATCGAGACTCGTCCTAACAACTGCGTACGAATACCATCCACCAAGACTGGAGCACCCGTACTGGCATGACGTGGATAACCATCGGCATAACCACAAGCGACGATACCAATACGCATATCGCGCTCAGCACGAAATAAGCTGCCATACCCGACCGAATCACCCGCACGAATAGCCTGTACAGCAATCACGCGACTACTGAGGGTCATGGCCGCTTTGAGACCAAACGATGCAGCATCACCGCCACCCGGCGAACCGCCATACAGCATCACACCCGGCCTGATCCAATCACCCTTGATTTCAGGATGAATCAAAATCGCGGGTGAATTCGACAAACTAATTTCAGATTGAATGCCCGTAGTCGCTTGTTGAAACGCAGCGACTTGAGTCGCCACATCGGGAGATACCGACTGCGTGTCTGCATTTGCAAAATGCGTAATCAAGGATATTTTGGCAACGGCTGGCATTGCTTGTAGACGCGAATACGCATCGCGCGTTTGTTCGGGTAAAAACCCCAAACGATTCATGCCGGTATTAATTTTTAAATGCACATGAATGGGGTTGCTTAAGGTTGCCTTGGCCAGCATCTCTAACTGCTCGATGTTATGCACCACAGGCTGAAGTTGGTAGTGGCTGAGAAGTTCGAGGTCACTGGCCTCAAACATCCCTTGCATCATCATGATGGGCTTAGTCCAACCTAATTCGCGCAGCCTCACAGCGCGATCAAACTCAATTAAGGAGAGACCATCAGCAGCAGCAAAACCTCGTAAACCATTCTCAAGCCCGTGGCCATAGGCATCGGCCTTGACCACCGCCCAAATTTTGGTGCCTGGCATAGCTGAGCGAGCAATGGCCAGGTTAGATTGCATGGCCGAGACGTTGGTGATAGCGACAATTGGGCGGGGCATCGAGAATCAAGGAAAAAGTGGTCAGCGTATAGCCCTGCATTTTACCGGACACCTGGCTAGCAAAGCGGCTTACTCGGCTTAGGGCGAAGATTTCATGGTATAAAGCCGTTGGTCTGAGTCGGATGTAGGCCGACTGATACCGAGCTCTACGGCCTGGCAACCGTACTCCACCAATTAAGGGATGCAATCGATGGTGTGATGAGATGTTCGCACTTAGTTTCGTCGAACGGACAACACAACAACGCACGCCTGTCGTCACACTCTGGCTGAGTTTTTCAGAATGAATCGCGGTTTTTACACCATCATGGCAGCGCAGTTTTTTTCGTCGCTCGCCGACAATGCGCTGCTTATCGTAGCAATCTCTATGCTGGCGTCGAATCAATCCCCTGCGTGGATGACGCCCATGCTCAAGCTTTTCTTTGTCGCCTCCTACGTATTATTGGCACCGTTTGTCGGTGCATTTGCAGATGAGCTGCCTAAAGGTCGGGTGATGTTCATCACCAATTTAGTTAAAGTCGTTGGCTGCATGATGATGTTCTTTAACTTTCACCCTTTGATCGCGTATGCCGTGGTCGGCTTTGGTGCCGCGGCATATTCACCAGCAAAGTACGGCATTCTTACCGAACTACTACCCGCTGAAAAATTAGTCGCTGCCAACGGTTGGATAGAAGGTTTGACCGTTCTGTCGATTATTTTTGGCACGGTATTGGGCGGCACACTCGTCAGCGAACAATTTGCAGCCACTATCACCGCTATGTTGCCTGTGAATGATCTTGAACTCAGTATCTCGCTAGAAGTCGGCTTAGGCGTGGTGATGTGTTCTTACCTGCTGGCTGCAGCATTCAATCTCAAAATTCCCGATACCGGCGCGCGTTACGCGGCGCAGGAGCGCAATCCTTTTAAACTGGTCGTCGATTTTTCCCATTGCTTTATCAATCTTTGGAAAGACAGGCTGGGACAAATTTCGTTAGCCGTGACCTCATTGTTCTGGGGTGCCGGTGCGACCTTGCAATTTATCGTTTTGAAATGGGCAGAACAAGCGCTCAATATGCCACTCGCCAAGGGCGCTATTCTTCAAGGTGTGGTGGCGTTTGGTGTCGCCTTTGGTGCGATGGCTGCCGCGCGCATCATACCGCTGAAAAAATCACTGACGGTCATGCCCTTAGGATTTGCGATGGGCATCATCGTTACGCTAATGACGCTGGCACATAGCGTAGAACTCGCTTATCCCTTATTAGTGTTGGTCGGTGCGCTGTCAGGATTTTTTGTCGTTCCCATGAATGCCCTGTTACAGCATCGTGGCCACGTCATCATGAGCGCGGGTCATTCAATTGCGGTACAAAACTTCAGTGAAAATGCATCTATTCTTTTGATGCTTGCTCTGTACGCTTTGCTGATTAAACTCGATTTCAGTGTTAACACAGTGATCGTTTTATTTGGCTTGTTTGTAGCGGGAATTATGTGGCTGGTTATGCGTCGCCATGCTGCCAATCAGCGTGAATACGATTCCATGCATTTGATCGGCGAGAAAAAACACCTCGGCACCTGAGGTAACCATCGTTCAGTTTTCAACGACTAGGCGCCACCAATCCTCTTACGCGCTCGTTAGCGCGCTCTTTCCAGTCGTTTGGCACAACAAAGCCTCTATCCACCTCAAATAATTCATTGCCTTGTTTTTTAAACGTGGCAACCATGACTGGCATAGGATCACCATGAAAGTGTTGAGTTAGCCAATCGCGCAAATTCGCACGCTGCATTCCCTCTTCAAGCGACAATCGCGCTGGTGCCAGCCACGCAAGACGCGGCAGTACGGCGCAATGTTCACCCACATGATCGTCAAACTCTGCCAACGTACACCACCAACCATGGCAATGCGATGGTGAGATACCCAGAGCTGCGGTATCGATAGGCTCTTCTTTTCGATAAAACAACCAACCCTTAACTAGCGCCTGCGCCGCAACCAAAGGCTCGCTCAACAACGCTTGCGCTGCAGGATGAGTGCCTAGTAATAACTGCCGCTGAAGAATTTTTTTCATCTTAGCGCCCAACGTATCAGCCAGATTGGGGCCTACAAAATAATCTGCCTGCTGAATTTGCGCATAGGCGGCATTGCGTGAACAAAGCAGATAAAACTTAGTCGCAAATTCCCAATGCACTAGCCCTTCTTTTTCACGCAAAATAAAATCAAACTCACCCACCGTTTCATCTTTACCAGAGCGCACCTGTAATCCATGCACATGCAGTCGCTTAACATGCGCAAAATACACCGCAAGTAATTTTTCCGCGTAACGGCCTAATCGTGTGAATCGATTGATATCTAATATCGCCTGCAACTCATTCGGTTCGCGCTCGAGTTCAAGCAGCCAATTATCTACATGATCATCAGACGCGTTTTCTAAGGTCGCAATTTTTCCTTGCCATTGCGGCGCTTCGCTATCGAGTAAATTCGGTGCATACAGCAACCACGCCATCGCACGAACATGTGGATTTTTTAGTGGGTGCCAGCGCTCATGGAAGGCTAGTTGGTACGAACGCATTTCAGCGTTCATCATGCAGACTCTGAGCTAGGCACAGGTCACGCCAGCTTTTCGCTTTGTCTTCGGGTTTGCGTAGCAAATAAGCGGGGTGATAGGTCACCACCACCGGAATGCCTCGATACGAATGCGGCTCACCGCGCAGCGATGAAAGGCTGGTTTCTTCATTCAAGCCCAAGAGTGAGGTCGCGGCAGTTTTTCCCAGCGCGACTATCACTGTCGGTTTGATCAAATCAATTTGACGCTGTAAAAATGCGCGACATGCAGCCACTTCATTGTGCACCGGTGGCCGGTCACGACCATCAGCATCAACTGGGCGACATTTGACGATGTTCGCAATGAACGTATCGACGCCGCGTGCCAGTTGCATGGCCTTGAGCATGTTGTCGAGTAGCTTGCCCGCAGGCCCAACAAACGGCTCACCTTCTAAATCTTCGCTTCGCCCCGGCCCTTCTCCCACAAACAACCAGCTCGCATGTCGATCGCCGATACCCGATACGGCATGTGTACGACCGCGGCACAATCCACAACGCGCACAGTCGCGTATCGTTGCTTCTAATTCTTCCCAATCAAGCCCTGAAAAGTCGGCCGCATCGAGTGCTACAGCTTCGGTCGCATCCACCACCGCCACAGGTTTATCCGCACGCGCGCGCAACTGCCACACAGGCCCTAAGCCCATGCGTTCTAATCGTACTAATTTTTCAGAATTCATGGTCTTGATTCACAATCATCAAACGCATGACGATAGCGTCCTCGCGAGTCGTTCCAGTCGAGGGGTAGTAATTTTTACGGATACCAATTTGTTGAAAACCGACATGCTGATAAAACGCCAGTGCGCGGGGATTCGACGGACGCACTTCCAACAGTATCGACTGCATTTTTGCTTCCCGCGTCAATGCGATGACTTTATTTAGCAGAAATCGACCGAGCTTTTTGCCTTGCAGCGTCGGACGCACTGTAATGTTAAGCAAATGCATCTCATCTACCACCGGCATCGCTAAAAAATAACCGGCTATCTGACCATCAGGCTCACGCACTACCCATGCATCGTATCGGCTATTCAATGAATCTAAAAAATTACCGCGGGTCCAGGGAAAAGGGTACGCCTGATTTTCTATCGCCACCACCTCTTCCACATCCTGTGCGCGCATAGTCGCCATCAGCAAGGAAGCGGGTGAAAAAATCTCGCTCACAGGAACTTGGCTCATGCTTGAATTCCAGCCTGACGTTCAAGCGTGGTCAATGCGACCTTATTACGAAGATACAGAGGTTGTGCGTCGCGGGCGTGAACGGTGAGCTCTTTTAAAAACATGTCGGCACCTAACCGCGCAATGTCAGTTGCATGCGGCATGATTTCTGGCAGCGATTGTGCATGGTTCAAATGAGTTAGCTCATCGCCATGATGTATCAAGCCATTGCCACATAACGCGGGTGAGCCTTCTGGAGCAACGTGTGACGCGTGCGATAAACGTGGTGCAATGACTTCCTGCCATCCACCCTCAAAACGATACTGCGCCCAATACACTTCGCCCATACGCGCATCTAGCAAGGCCAATACCTCATTACCGGCACCAGCGAGTCGCGCACGCTCAGCCATTGCGAGTAAGGTCACTACAGAAGCCACGGGAAGATTGGCACCAAACGCAAGACCTTGGGCTAAACCACAGGCGGTGCGCACACCAGTAAATGAACCCGGGCCAGCGCCAAACGCCAGCGCATCGCACTGACTCACGTCGAGTTGCGTCTCTTTTAGCAAAGATTGCAGTAAGCGCGGCAGCGTCTGCGAATGGGTCTGCGAACCTTGAGATTCACGATAAATCAGCTGATTAGCGCGCAGTAGTGCAACAGAGGCGAGATCAGTGGAGGTTTCAATCGCAATCAGGGTGGGGTAAACAGTCGACATGACGCCATTTTACCGTGCGCGCTCAGTACATTCAGGAGCATCGTCATGCCATCACAATAAGCTAACAGCCCCGACGAGTTAAAACGCTGCTTGCCTACGGTAAAATAAGCCCATGAGTAGTCTGTTTCTCACTCCCGACACGTTTCCACAACTCTCCGTCGCACTGGCTTCTGGTCAGTGGGTGGTGGCCTGCTTATGCGCCGGTTGGTGCGATGTATGCAAACAATATCGTGCGGGGTTTGATGCACTGGCTGATCAGTATCCCGAGCAGCAGTTTGTATGGATAGATATTGAAGATCAATCCGATCTGGTCGGCGATCTGGATGTAGAGAACTTTCCAACCATCCTCATACAACGTAAAGACATCGTCGCTTTTTACGGCACGATGATGCCCGAACCCAGACAGGTTGGACGGTTACTGGAAGCTCAGCTCGAACGCAGCGAAGATGATCTGCGACGTGAAGCCAGCAGCACTTCTGAACGATCACTCTGGCAGCAAGAATGTAATTTACTCACCAAACTGACTGAGCTGTAGTTTTTAATTAATCAGCTCAGCTTCAGTGGCAAGCTACGTAGACGCTTGCCCGTCAAATTAAATAGCGCGTTAGCCACCGCTGGAGCAACCGGCGGGGTACCTGGCTCACCAACACCTTCGGGTGCTGCGGTACTCGGCATGATTATCACTTCCACCTCAGGCATTTCATCAAAACGCAGCATAGGCATATCGTTGAAATTCTTTTGCACGATTTGTCCCTCGCTGACGTGAACTTCACCGTATAAAGCGGCGGACAAACCATACGCAATCGCTGATTCCATTTGTTGTTCAACAATTTCAGGATTGATCACCGTACCGCAATCAATCGCGCAAGTGATTTTGTGTACGCGAGGTTTGCCTTGCTCTATCGAGACCTCCGCTACCTGCGCGACAATACTGCCAAAGCAAGCATGCAAGGCCAGCCCATGAGCGCGAGACTGCGCTGGTTTGCCAGCCCGCTCTACTGCCGCATTTAACACGGCGAGGTGACGTGGATGCGAAGCGAGCATACGACGACGAAACTCAGCCGGATCAACTTTGGCGGTATGCGCCAACTCATCGACAAAACTTTCTTTGAAAAACGCATGATGAGAATGCCCCACCGAACGCCATGGACCGACCGGCAAAGGTGATTCCACAATCACATGTTCAACCTGTTGATTTTCAATTTCGTAGTGGTGATCAAATAAACCTTCAGCTGCTGTCTTATCCGGGCCAAAGGGCGACAAATTAAAAGCGCGTTGCAGCAACTGTTGAATCGGCGCTGCCGATGCGGATTTGCTTTGCCAGGCGTTGACCTTGCCCTTCTCATCCAAAACAGCCACCATTTGCGCTACGCACGCAGGCCGATAAAAATCATGGGCGATATCGTCTTCGCGTCGCCACATCAACTGCACCGGCACACCCGGCATTTCCAACGCTAACGCAACAGCTTGCGCCACCATGTCGGTTTCGAGTCGACGCCCAAAGCCACCACCGAGAAAAGTTTCAGTCAAATCGATTTGATCAACTGAGATATCAGCTACCCGAGCAGCGGTTGCGGCGACAACCGACGGGGCTTGCGTGGGCAGCCAAATTTTTAAGCGACCATCGATAAACTGCGCGGTGCAATTAATCGGCTCCATCGGTGTATGCGCAAGATACGGTGCGCTGTACTCCGCCTTGATTGCTTTGGGTAACTGATCATCATCAATTTCATCGCCGATGCTGTAATACGTAAATCCTGATTCATCGCTAAGACTCTGGCGTAGCTGCTGCATCAACGTCTGATTATTCAGTTGCGAATGCGGCCCGGCTTGCCATACAGGTGTGACTAAATCGAGCGCACTGAGTGCAGTCCAACGACTGCCGGCAATCACCGCCACGGCATCCGGCGCACCGGAGCGCTCTTGATTCAGTCTGACCACTTTCAATACACCGGGCATGTCATTCGCAGCACGCGTATCAACACTGGCCAAACGACCACCCAAGTGTGGGCACATCAACAGCGCGGCATACACCATTCCCTTGGGCCTGATATCCATACCAAAGTCAGCGCTGCCATCAATCTTTGCTGGAATATCGAGTCGCGGTAGCGATTTACCGATTTGATTAAAGGCAGAGGCTTCTTTCAGTTGAAATGAAACATCGCCCAGCTCAGCCGCATCCGCGGCCAATTCGCCATAGCTGGCTTTTAATCCCTTCGCATGAGTCACGCGCCCATCACTGGTATTGCACTCAGAAACAGGTACACCCCAGCGATTAGCTGCTGCCAGCATCAGGCGCGCTCGAGCCGAGGCTCCCGCTTCCCGCATAGGCAGCCAGCTATCCTTAACGCTGGAAGAGCCGCCGGTGACTTGAATGCCCAACTCGCGTTCGATTTTTCGAGACAGCCACTTTCCTAAGTTGTGAATCGCGCTCTGATCCTCGGGATGAAATGGCAAACCATCCGCCAGCATCGAGGTATCCCCATAGATTTTGTCCAGTGGTGCCTGCACCAATCTGATCGAAGTCAAGGGCACATCCATTTCTTCCGCAACTAGGGTCGGCAAGGCCGTCATAATGCCCTGCCCCATTTCGCTCTTGGCCAACACGACAGTCACGCGGTTGTCCTTACCCACCATGACCCAACCGTTGAGCTTTACATCCCCGTGGCGCATAGGCGGCAGCGTGGAAGTATCCAGCCTCTGCCGGGGCGGCATTAGCGCCCAACCCACGACCAGCGAACCTGCAAGCGCGGCACCGCCTATCAAAAAATGGCGACGATTGAATTGCCCCGATGGCTGGTCAAACATGACTACATCCTCAATGGTTAAGGTGAACAGACCGAATGCTAGCCGATCTTAAGAAAAGACTCATAAAACTTCTGCAATCGGCCTATCGCAGTCGAGACTAATAACCCCTGCTAACGAGACACGGATTAGGAAAGCTCGTGACTGAAAATTTTTTTCAGACCTTTGTTTTACTGCTGCTAGTCACTGACCCGTTCGGCAATGTTCCCTTGTTTATCAGCACGTTAGCCCACGTGAAACCCGAACGCCGCTCGCGAGTGGTGGTTCGCGAATGTCTGATCGCCTTTTTTTTGCTGTTGGTATTCATGTTTGGAGGCCGCTATTTTTTGGAAGCGCTGCAGCTCAGTTCGACTTCCTTGCGTATTGGTGGCGGCGTGATTCTTTTCCTGATCGCTTTAAAAATGGTTTTTCCCAGTGGTGGGGGTATTTTTGGGCCTGCTCCTGAACATGGCGGCGAACCACTCATCGTTCCCTTAGCCATTCCCGGGCTGGCTGGCCCATCAGCACTGGTGACCGTCTTATTATTTTCTACCAGTCACCGCATGAGTATGTGGTTATACGTTATTGCGCTGATGATGGTGGCAGCGGTTTGGTTGATGGTGCTGCTTTCAGCTGAACGTCTGCTCAAAGCACTAGGGCCTGCCGTAATTACTGCCTTTGAGCGCCTGATGGGACTCATCCTGACGGCTTTGGCTATCGAAATGCTGTTGGCGGGCATCACCAGCTACATTCATGGTCTGAACGGAGTCAGCCCCTAAGGCTATCGCATTAAGACGCTCAAAGTGCTTATAACCGACCTTGTAAACGCTATTATTGCGTTTTAGTCATAAATAGCACCCTGATGGAGTGATGTCGGGTCAGTCGCCATGGATCAATTCAAACAGATTTCCACCTTCGTGGACGTAGCCGCACGCGGCAGCTTGTCTGCGACCGCGCGAGCTGAAGGCATTGCGCCCGCAGTGATCAGCCGTCGGCTGGACGCATTAGAAGCGCGGCTTGGCGTCAAACTCTTGCAAAGAACCACCCGCAAAATCGTCCTGACCACCGAGGGAATCGCCTTCCTGGAGAATTGCCAACGCATACTGCAAGACCTCGAAAACGCTGAAGCACAAGCCTCGGAGCGCAGCGCTCGCCCTAGTGGCCACTTGAGCGTATCGGCTCCAGCGGGATTTGGTCGGCAGATCGTGGCGCCGCTGATTCCGTCATTTCTGGCCGAGCACAGAGATGTCACCGTCACCTTAAATCTGAATGATCGTGTGGTTGACCTTATCGGCGAAGGCGTCGACATCGCCATTCGTATCGCTGACTTATCCGATTCGAGCCTGATCGGTATCAAGCTCGCCGACAATCAACGCGTGGTGGTCGGTTCACCGGACTATTTTCGTAAACACGGTCGCCCCACCGCACCGGATGATTTGTCGCGCCATAACTGCCTGGCGATTTCCAGCGCTGGCAGCCAGCGCGGATGGACGTTCAGGCAAGCAGGTAAAAGCGTCACCCTCAAAGTAGGCGGCAACATGGTGTGCAATGACGGTACGGTGCTGCACGACTGGGCGCTCGCCGGTAAAGGCTTAGCTTGGCGCTCTATGTGGGAAGTGGGTAAAGAGATTGAATCAGGCACGCTAGAGACGGTGCTCGACCAATTCTCAGCTCCGGGCAATGATATTTATGCTGTCTTCGCTCAGCGCCAGCACTTGCCGCTGCGAATACGAGTGTTCGTGGATTTTCTCAGGCGCGCATTCGCGGAGGAGAATTATTGGAAAAAGTAAGGAAAAGACTGGAATGGAAGACTGGACTGCTGAACAACTGAACGACTGACTATCAATGACCTACTACATAAAGTAAAAGCCCCGGGGTTACCGGGGCTTAACTTACTTATACTACTTGGATGTTCGAAGCTTGCTTGCCTTTAGGTCCCGACGTTACGTCGAACTTGACACGCTGGTTTTCCGCCAATGATTTAAAGCCTTGCGACTGAATTGCGGAAAAGTGCGCGAACAGATCTTCGCCACCTTCATCGGGAGTAATGAAGCCAAATCCCTTTGCATCGTTGAACCACTTCACAGTACCTGTTGCCATCTTACTTCCTATCTTAGTTCGGTTACGGCGGGGATACCGCCAGAAAAGCGTCTCAACCAAGTAAGGAATTACAGAAAGCCCTGCACCACTGCTACTCGAATCTCAACGTGGTCGCGATTATACTTGAAAAAATTATCACACTCCTTCCATGTCGCTCGGGAATTTGATATAGATCGAACGCAAGACATTCAAATGACACGATGACACGCATTCATGCTCATCCCTTAAACGGACCTGCGAGCACGAAGTCATACCAAATAGCCTATAGTTCTAGCCTTCACGCCCCTAACGTTCCTAATCACCGGTCTTATTCATGAATTTCGATGTTGCCATTGTGGGTAGCGGCCTTGCTGGCCTGTCCGTTGCCCTCCACCTCGCCGACCACCGCAAAGTCGTCGTCATTTCCAAGCGCGCGCTACGCGACGGTGCCAGTGATTGGGCCCAAGGGGGGATTGCTGCCGTACTTGATTCAGCTGACAGCCATGATCAGCACGTGAGCGACACACTCATCGCAGGCGCCGGGTTGTGTGATGAAGGAGCGACCCGCGCCATCGTTGAACAAGGTCGCGCTGCGATTGAGTGGTTAATTGCTCAAGGTGTACCGTTTACTCGCGATGATGATGCCGAGATGGGCTTTCATCTTACCCGCGAAGGTGGGCATAGCCAACGTCGCATCATTCACTCAGCAGATGCTACCGGTCACGCTGTGCAAGTGACGTTGGAAGAACAAGTGCGTCGTCATCCGAATATCACGCTACTTGAACATCACTATGCAATTGATCTGATCACCTCAGACAAGGTCGGTGTGCACAACGGCGCGCCACATTGTATGGGCCTGTACGTGCAAGATGTCACCACAGGTCAGGTACAAACGATCGCCGCCGATCACACCGTGCTGGCAACCGGCGGTGCAGGCAAAGTCTATCTTTACACCACCAACCCCGATACAGCGACCGGTGACGGCATTGCCATGGCCTGGCGTGCTGGTTGTCGCGTTGCGAATATGGAGTTCATACAATTTCATCCGACTTGCCTATATCACCCCTACGCTAAATCTTTCTTGATTACCGAAGCTGTGCGCGGTGAAGGTGGACTACTCAAGCTGCCTGCTGCTGCAGGAGCAGCTGCCGGACAACGCTTCATGCTCAGTCATGACGAACGCGCCGAACTCGCACCGCGCGACATCGTCGCACGTGCGATTGACTTTGAAATGAAAAAACGCGGCTTAGATTACGTTGAACTCGATATCAGCCATCAACCCGCTGACTTTTTGAAAGAACACTTCCCGACGATTTATGCACGCTGCCTTGAACTAGGTATCGACATTACAAAACAACCTATCCCTATCGTCCCAGCGACCCATTACACCTGCGGCGGTATCGTGACCGATTTATCCGGTCGCACTGATTTGCCTGGTTTATATGCTGTTGGCGAAACAGCTTACACAGGCCTACACGGCGCGAATCGTTTAGCGAGTAATTCTTTATTAGAGTGCGTGGTGCTGGGCCGCGCAGCTGCACAGCATATTGAACTTCAAGCCAAGCCTAAGCAGACGAAATTACCGGCATGGGATGAAAGTCGTGTCACCAACGCCGACGAAGAAGTCGTCATTACCCAAAACTGGGATGAGTTGCGTCGCTTCATGTGGAATTTTGTTGGCATCGTTCGCACCAGCAAGCGGTTGGAACGAGCACAGCATCGCTTAGCCGTGCTGAAAGAAGAAATTGATGAATACTATGCAAACTTCCGCATCACGCGTGATCTGCTGGAGTTACGTAATTTGGTCGAAGTCGCTTCGCTGATTGTACGTAGCGCAAAGTCGCGGCGTGAGAGTCGAGGTTTGCATTACAGCCTGGACTATCCCGACACGCTGCCCAAGGCATTGCCCACCGTGTTATCACCTAAACGTAAAACTGGTTCGCGCAAGTCGTAGCGATTTGACTATAAGCTAATCAAACGCTGCGCTGATTAAACGACGCGCAGCGAGTAATCGGTGGCTTTGATGTCTTTGGTCAGACTGCCGATAGAAATGCGATCAACGCCGGTCTCAGCAATCGCGCGTATGGTTGATCGAGCAATGCCACCCGATGCTTCGAGTACAGCGCGCCCTGCTGTTATCTTCACAGCATCTTGCAACATCGCTATAGAAAAATTATCTAACAATATAGATACTGCACCAGCATCTAACGCTTGCTGCAGCTCGTCGAGCGATTCAACTTCAATTTGAATGCCTACGCCAGAATTCAAAGCATTCGCCGCTGCCATCGCCGCCGAAATACTACCTGCCGCAGCGATGTGGTTTTCTTTGATGAGAATTCCATCGTACAAAGCCAAACGCTGATTTTTTCCGCCGCCCACGCGCACCGCATATTTTTGTGCAAGCCGTAAGCCAGGTACTGTTTTACGTGTATCTAGAACAGAGGCGCGCGTACCTTGAATCAAATTCACATACTCGCGCGTGTTAGTAGCGACCCCCGATAGCAACTGAAGAAAATTTAATGCTGCACGCTCACCTGTCATCAGCGCACGCGCTGGACCAGTCAAGGAACACACCTCAGTGTCAGCAGTCATCGCATCACCTTCGGCCACATGCCATGCGATAGAAATTCGAGGATCAACTTGATGCATCACTGCTTCGAACCACGGAGCACCACACAATACCGCTGGTTCGCGCACCACCACTCGCGCTTTGACATGTGCTGATGCTGGAATCAGTTGCGCCGTCCAATCACCCGACCCAATATCTTCTGCGAGTGCAGCGCAAATGTTGTCTTCGAAAGCAAGCGACAGCGCTGCATCAAAAGGCGCAAACGGATTATTCAGCGTACTCATGCCGGGCCAAGGCCCGCAAACAAATTTTGTTCTGCTGCCAAATCGGCAGAAGGACGAACATTTGCTTTTCGTGCCGCTGCGAAATCGAGCATACGATCGATGCACGTTACGGCCTTGGCTCGAATCGTTTCATCGACTGAAATAGTATTGCGGCCGCTCTCTAAAACATCGGCCAGATTTTGCAGTGAGTTCATCGCCATCCAAGGGCAATGCGCACAGCTCTTGCACGTAGCGCTATTACCAGCCGTCGGCGCCTCGATAAATACTTTACCCGGTGCGGCCTGGCGCATTTTGTGCAAAATGCCATTATCAGTAGCCACAATAAATTCATTCGCATCAAGCGCCGTTGTGGCAGCGATCAATTGCGAGGTTGAGCCCACTACGTCAGCTAACGCCACTACCGACGCAGGTGACTCAGGATGCACAAGAATTTTTGCATTCGGATGATCGCGCTTGAGTAATTCAAGTTCTATTCCTTTGAATTCATCATGCACCAAACACGAACCCTGCCACAACAGCATGTCAGCGCCGGTTTGTTTTTGAATGTAAC
The DNA here is from genome assembly GCA_947454305.1 of Oxalobacteraceae bacterium. Classification (GTDB taxonomy): domain Bacteria; phylum Pseudomonadota; class Gammaproteobacteria; order Burkholderiales; family Burkholderiaceae_D; genus Pernthalerella. The sequence goes on along the minus strand of CANGJE010000017.1, from coordinate 19,833 downwards.
TACCCAAATGACGATCAGGTGCCCACAGGATTTTTTTACCCTGCGCATGCAAATGCGCGACGATGTCTAAACCTATCGACGAGGTGATCATCCAATCAGCGCGCGCTTTCACCGCTGCGCTCGTATTGGCGTAAACAACGACGGTGCGATCAGGATGCGCATCGCAAAACGCCGAAAATTCGTCCACAGGGCAACCCAAATCTAACGAGCAGGTCGCATCCAGATCAGGCATCAGTATCGTTTTATTCGGCGAAAGAATTTTTGCTGTTTCACCCATGAAGCGGACACCCGCCACCACCAAAGTTTGAGCGGCGTGATCGCGGCCAAAGCGAGCCATCTCCAGCGAATCCGAAACACACCCGCCAGTTTCTTCCGCCAGATCCTGCAGATCTGAATCGACGTAATAATGCGCAACCAGCACGGCGCCTTTTTCTTTCAGCAGGCGACGAATTTTGTCTTTGAGCTGAAGCCGTTCATCCGACGATATGGCCTCAGGCACGCGTGACCACGCAGAGGCCAAACCACGACCACCCTCCATTAAGGGGCGTTCAAATTCTATTGTTTTGATTTCCATACGGTGCGGGCTCCGGCCCATCATGTCTCAGAAAAATAGCGCTGGATACGAGCACTCAGTGTTTCGTATCTGTAGCGAAGTCGTAAAGTTTATCACTGGCACACCGGTCTAGCATGAAGACAGACAAAGACGAGTATCAGATGCTCAGATGTAGACTAAATGCTTCCGAATTAGACGTGAGACGGCAATGCGCTCCGACTGGCAGTGTCAGTTTGTCACGCACATGACCGAAAGGTAGTCCAGTCAGAATCGGCACATGAATCTGCTTACGCAGATAGGCCAGCATGGCCGCAAAGTCATAGCCATTATCGTAATCAGTCAATTTATACGCTGAAAAATCACCCAAAATAATTGCACGATGGTTCTGTAAAACACCTGCATGCAATAACTGCAGCATCATTCGTTCAATACGGTAGGGATGTTCATTGATGTCTTCAACAAAAAGAATACCCTGCTCTACCTTAGGCATCCAGCGGGTACCGACCAAATGCGTCAGTAGGGCGAGGTTGCCACCCCAGAGTTTGCCTTCGCATTCCATCACTGGATTACCGCTGGCTTTGGCGTTCACTTCAAAACTGGGTGAAGATAGCGCCTGCCAAAAATGACTGTGCGTGAATTCACTCACGTCAGCACGACTAAAATCATCGCAAATCATTGGCCCGGCAAAACTCACAGCCTGCTGAGTCAACAAACCCATGTGAATCGCCGTGAAATCACTATGCCCAATAAAACGCTTGCCGCTATTCGCCAGCAAGTCGAAATCGATATCAGGTAATAAGCGCGATAACCCATAACCACCGCGCAAAGCAATCACCAACTCAACGTCGGGATGTTTAGCGGCATTGTGCAGTTGAGCTAAACGCTCTGCATCGGTCGCTGCAAAGCGCTGATAACGCGTATCTGCGGCACTAAAATCATGAATCTGATGACCTAAATCACGCAGGTGCTGCAACGCGCGCAAATACGCCGCCTGATCGGTGGCATAGCCACTGGGGGCGATAATAGCGATGTGACGTGAAGGCATAGTCATAGCAATCTCACGAATCAGTGCGTACTTGTTGGCGACGCTCGGCGAAAAAAGAGGACAGCATTTTTCCACATTCTTCGGCCAGTACGCCGCCGTCGAGCTGGGTCTGATGATTTAGTTTTTTTTCTGCGAAAAGATTCATGACTGAACCGCAGGCTCCGGTCTTGGGGTCACTAGCTCCAAATACTACGCGCGCTAAACGCGCATGCATCATTGCACCCGCACACATTGCACAGGGCTCAAGGGTTACGTACAGCGTGCAATCGACCAATCGGTAATTACCTAATTTTTGCGCGGCGGATCGCAGCGCATTGATTTCAGCATGCGCGGTTGGATCATGCTGCCCAATCGGCTGGTTGTAACCCACCGCAATCACTTCGCCGTCTTTCACAACGACCGCACCAACCGGTACTTCACCGACCAGTTTTGCCTCTGCTGCGGCATTCATCGCCAATCGCATGAAGGCCTGATCGCTCACGCACTCTCCGTAATCTCGGCCCAACAGTTGGGCGTCTCATGCAAAACGAGTTTATGCAATTTCAAGCCTGTACCAAAACGATCCCAATACACAGGTTTGAGAATATCAAACGCCGTACGCGCTAAATTTTCAACCGTCGGTATTTTGTTAATCACTACGGTTTTGTGATCAGGTATTCCGGCTAAAAAGTCGCGTACCGGTATGTCTTTTTCATACACAATAAATGCATGATCCCAAATATCTACCAAATGCTGATGAGCTAGTGATTTCACATCAGAAAAATCCATCAGCATGCCGTTGTCAGAACTGCCCTCTTCTTCAATCACCTCACCCACCAAGGTGATTTCAATGGTGTAGCGATGGCCGTGCAGATTACGGCACTGGCTTTTGTGATCTGGAATTCGATGGCCTGCATCAAATTCGAGTTTGCGTGTAATGGTTATCATTAGTTCAGGGTATATGCAGCAATTTATGTGTTTGTATCGACAAGCGCCATTGCGGATGGTGCTTGCAGGTGTCTATCGCTAGTTGAGTATTTTTTTCTTTGTCTGGCCCATCCATGGGCTGCAAAAAGTGATAGCGGAAGTTCATCGCCGCAAAGTGCTCTAAATCTTGCGCCGCTTGCGGAATAACGACCTTGATTTCATCACCCTGATTAACCACCTGCATCGAACCCTGCTTCGGACTGACACAGACCCAGTCAACACCCGCAGGCACGGCCAGAGTGCCATTGGTTTCTATCGCCACTTCGAATCCACGTTCATGCAAGGCCGCGATCAGCGCATCATCAAGTTGTAGCAAAGGTTCACCGCCGGTGCAGACAACATACTTCCGCAAGCTCGAACGGGTTGAGGGCCACTGCGCATCAATCACGGCAGCCAAGGCCTCGGCCGATTCGTATTTAGCACCCAAGACACCATCGGTGCCAACAAAATCAGTATCGCAAAACTGGCAAATAGCCGAAGCACGGTCGGCCTCGCGGCCAGACCACAGATTGCAACCGGCAAAGCGACAAAATACCGCCGGGCGGCCGGTTTGCGCTCCTTCACCCTGCAAGGTATAGAAAATTTCTTTGACGCTGTACACCAGCGACGCTCCCGCCTGTAACTAGAAGACCGAATTATCCATTAAATCTGATCATCCGCCTCGAATCATGGAATGCGGCATTAAGGAGCAGTAGCGCTAGACAGGAAAACGAATGGTAAACACGGTGCCTCGACCATGTTCGCCCGAGCGCACTTCGATCAATGCGTCATGGTCTTTGACGATATCGCGTACGATAGCCAAACCTAAGCCACTACCCGGTTGCGATTGATCGAGTCGATAAAAACGGCTAAAGATTTTTTCTTTTTCAGTGTCTGGAATACCGGGGCCGTTATCTTCGACGGTCAGCACGCCAAAGCCATAGTCTTGAATGCAGCTCACCGTCACCACACTACCCTCGGGCGAGTAACGAATCGCGTTATCGACCAAGTTGTCGACCAAATCACGCAATAAGAAACGATCACCTTTGATAAAGGTGGGCCGTAAATCAAAACCAATATCGATATTTTTTTGGTTCGCCTGATCGACAAAATTTTGGACCGACTCCGTCACTAACTTGTCCAGCGATAAACGCTCTAAACGATCGCGCTCAAAATCACCCGGCTCGGAACGCGCCAGCGCCAGTAACTGATTAGCTTGTCGCGCCATCCGTTCCGTGGACACCATCATCAAGGCAGTCGATTGGGCCGTATCGGGATCATCACGATGATGCGCCTGCAACCACTCAAGCTGAGCTTTAAAACCTGCTAAAGGCGTTCGTAGCTGATGCGCTGCATTCGCTAAAAAATCTTGTTTTGCACGAGCACTGTCCTGAACTCGCGCCAACAAACCATTAATGGCGCGAATAAAAGGCACTACCTCACGCGGTGCTTTGGTTAAAGGCACTTCAGATAAATCATCAGTTTTACGAAGCTCTAAATTTTGCTGCAGCTCACCCAGTGACAATAGGCCTTTATTTAGAGCGACCCAAACGACGGCTGGAATCAGCAATAACAAGAGCAATTCAAGAGCAACCAAAGAGAGAAGAATACGTAATTTGAACTGCAGTCGCTTTACCCGTGTTTCTGCCACACCGATAAGCACTGTCTCGCCGCCGACGACTGTGCGCAACGATATGGCGCGAATATCTTCGCCACGCATAGCAGAGAGGTAAGCAACCCACGTATTAGTATTTTCAGGGGCACGCAACTTTGGGAAATCAAGATCGCCGGCAATCGTTTTACCTTGCAAGTCACGAACAACGAAAAAGATTTCATCGAAGTGATCAACCCGCAAGACTTGCTCAGCCTGCTGAGATAATTGCAACTCAACCGAATTTCCTGACTCCTGCATATGCGGCACCAGAGCCCAAGCCGCATCCGCCAGACTTTGATCTAAAGCTGTTTGTGCAGGTAACCAAGCCAGCCAGTAAATAGCGGTCGCACCGGCCAAATTTATAAGCATCAGCGGTATGACTAGCCATCGCAGTAGCTTGCCGCGCAAACTCATCGTGCAGACTGCTCCAGCATATAACCGAACCCACGAATAGTTTTAATAGATATACCGGCCTTGTCAATTTTTGCGCGTATACGAGAAATGTAGACTTCAACCGCATTCAAGGTCACTTCTTCACCCCACGGCAAAATAGCATCAATGATTTGCTGCTTAGAGACGACGCGCGATGCGTGTTGCATCAGATATTCGAGCACAGCCCATTCGCGAGCGGACAGTTCTATCGTTAAACCATCAATCGTGGCACGTCGCGCAAACGGATCCAGCTGCAAGCCACCCAATTGCAAATCGACTGGCCGGGGGTGACTACGCCTGACAAGTGCTTTCAGACGCGCTACCAACTCTGGTGCGGCAAACGGTTTAACTAAATAATCATCTGCGCCCATTTCTAAACCGCGCACGCGATCTTGCACGTCATCGCGCGCAGTCAACAGCAACACGGGCAATTGACTGCCACGCGAGCGCAGACGGCGCACGACTTCAAAACCATCGATGCCGGGTAAGCCAATATCGAGCACGGCGACCGACATTTCACGCGCTTGCAGGGCACGATCGGCATCGTCACCGTTATGCACGACATCCACGACCATGCCATGCCCACGCAAAATTCTTGCAATGCCATCGGCCAGCACCGGATCATCTTCTACTAGCAATACATGCATGTTGGGTCCATCGTATTTACTCGGTTATTTTGCCAGAGACTGAGGATTCGCTGGAGGAATCGGTGGGGACGGCGGAATAATCGGCGCCGCATCATCGTTAAACCATGGGAAAGCCAAGGGCAACAGCAATAGCGTAAAGAAGGTAGCTGAAATCACACCACCGACAATTACCGCCGCAAAAGGACGCTGAGTTTCAGATCCAATGCCGTGTGAAAGCGCCGCCGGCAGCAAACCCAAACCCGCCATCAAAGCGGTCATTAAAATGGGACGCAGCCGCGATACCGCACCTTCAATCGCCGCCGTAAGTACGTTCTTTTCTTTGTGCAGTAACTCAACGATCTGCTCCACCATGATCACACCGTTTTGCACTGAAATACCCGCCACGGCGATAAAACCTACCGCAGCCGATACTGAGAAATGCAAACCTGCGAGTGCCAGTGCGGCGATTCCACCAATCATGGAACCCGGCACGATCAACAGCACCAAAATCGCTTTACGAACCGATCCAAACGCCCAGAACAGCAACGAGAAAATCAGCAACAAAGTAATCGGCACAATAATCGCCAAACGTTTAACCGCACGCTGTTGATTTTCAAATTGCCCACCCCAAGTAATCGTATAGCCGGGCGGCAGTACCACTTTTTCGCGAACTTTTTTCTGCGCTTCCCGAACAAAACTGCCTTGATCGCGACCTAACAAATTCGCCTTGACTGATGCACTGCGTCCGCCAGCCTCGCGACTAATCCGTGCGGCACCCTGTCGGGTTTGTATGCGCGCTAATTCACCCAAACTCACCGTACCAGCGCCATTCGGCAAACTCACCTGCACGAGCGCGACATCATCAATGGCGTTTCGATAGTTTTCTTTTAGACGCACAGTGACATCAAACCGTTTGTCGCCTTCATAAAAAGTATTCACCGCCATTCCTGCCAGCGCCGTTTGTATCGCCAAATTGACATCGACCACATTCACACCAAGTCGTGCAATTTTTTCACGATCAATAGCAATATCTAATTCACTTTGGCCACTAATAGGTATGGCAGCCACATCGGCAGAGCCGCGTATACCTTTGAGTATGTGCGCAATCTGCTCACTTTTTTCGCTCAGAATTTCTAGATCAGGACCATAAATTTTGATGGCTATCTCACCTTTGACGCCAGACAAGGCTTCTTCCACGTTGTCTTGAATGACTTGCGAAAAATTGGTCGGAACACCTGGGATTCTCCTTATCTTTTTACCCATGTCAGCAACCAAAGCTTCTTTGGATGCAAAGCGCCATTCACCGGCAGGTTTGAGATCCGCCAAAATCTCCATGTTGTTCGGGCCCTTAGGATCGGTGCCGTCATCCGGTCGACCTACATGCGAGACCACGCTTTTGACTTCGGGATAGCTACGCAATATTTCTCTGACTTGTCGTTCTATCCCTTTGGTCGTATCTAACGATGTCGCTGGGGGCAGCGATATAGTGAGCCAGATATTGCCCTCATCGAGCTTAGGTACAAACTCACTACCTAATAATGGCGAAAGTAAAAATGCTACGGTCATCACAGCGCCTGACGACATAATCACCACAAATCGATGTAATGCTGCCCAACGTAAAAATAGTCGATAGCGTTGCTGCAAACTATCCATCCAGCCTATGTGCTTTTCTTCCATTGTGTGCTTTTGCATAGTCACAGCTAGCAACGTCGGCACTAATGTCATGGTGAGTATCACGGCACCCAGCATCGCAAACGATAAGGTCAGAGCGACCGGTGCAAAGATTTTTCCTTCAACGCGCTGAAACGTAAAAATAGGAATGAAGGCCACAATGATGATGGCTTTAGCAAAGAGAATCGGATGACCCATCTCCACGACCGTGCGTCGTAACGAAGCCAAGCGCAGCGCTGAGCTTGCTTCATTGTTTAAACCCGGCTCAACCGTATTGAGCGCAAGGCGAACCATCAACGCTTCTACCAGCACCACTGCACCATCAATGATAATGCCGAAGTCAACCGCACCCAGAGAAATTAAGTTAGCGGGAATATTACGTATATCCAGCATGATGAACGCGCATAGTAGCGACAATGGAATCACCGTAGCCACAATCAACGCTGCACGCCAATTACGTAAAAAAATCACCAAAATGGCGATCACTAAGGCAGCACCGACCAATAAATTTTCTGCTACCGTTTTAACGGTGTGCGCAATCAGCTCCGTTCTATCGTAAATCGCATGAATTTTTACGCCAGGTGGAAGCTTGGCGCTGATTTGCTCAACCTTATCTTTAACCTCGCTGACCACCCGCGCAGCGTTACCGCCTTTGGTCATTTGTACGATGCCTTCAACCACGGTGTCTCTGTCGTTATATGCAACGATGCCTGATCGACTGCGCGCACCAATGGTAGCTTCGGCCACATCAGAGACCAATACCGTCTTACCCTCTTTCGCCTTCACGACCACGCGACCAATGTCAGCAACGCTCGTAAAAATACCCATACCGCGAATAACTAATGCTTCATCACCACGCCGCACAAAACCGCCGCCAACATTGGCCGAGTTGTTCATCAAAGCTGTACTTAGCTGATCAATCGACACGCCATAGCGTTTCAATGCATACGGATCAATACGAACTTGATACTCTTTGATCGTGCCGCCAAAACTCACCACATCGGCCACATTCGGCACGATGCGTAAGTTCGGACGTATTACCCAATCCTGTATCGCCCTCACCTCAGTGATGGGCATGTCTTTAGGCGCCTCTAATACATAGCGATAAATTTCACCGACCGCTGTCGTCAGTGGAGCTAGCGTTGGCTGCACGCCCGGTGGCAAGGTGACGTTTTGTAGTTTTTCTAAAACCTGCTGACGTGCGAAGTAATCATCCGTGCCGTCACCGAAGGTCAAGGTAACAACTGACAAACCAGAAATGCTGACTGAGCGCAGCTGCGTCTGGCGCGGCACACCGGACATTTCACGCTCAATCGGTAACGTCACATTCCGCTCGACTTCTTCCGGTGCTTGACCTGGGTACTGAGTGACTACCAATACCTGCACATCTTGCACATCAGGGAAAGCTTCTATGGTTAGATTCGATACGGCGCGATAGCCAAATGCGCAGAGAGCCGCCGTCATTACCAGCACGAAGACGCGCTGGGTCAGAACAAATTCAATCAGCTTATTGAGCATCAGCGGCCGCCTCGGAGTTCAACAACAACGCTCCCTCAACCACCACGCGATCGCCTTCAACAAGACCCGATTCAACAAAAGAGTGATCATTACCACGCAACGCTAGCTTGACTTGTCGCTTGTGGAACGTGCCCGGTTCGGTTTCAACAAAAACGTAAACGTAAATACCTTCAGTAACCAAACTCGTGTTGTGCACGCGGATGCCTTTTACTTCGCCATTAGCAAGAAACGATACGCGAGCAAACATTTCAGGCTTGAGCTTGAGATCAGCATTCTTGATGGAACAACGCACCTGCACGCGACGAGTAACCGGATCAACAGCGACGCCAATACGCTCAACCGTGGCATTGAACATTTGATCAGGCCATGCGTCGGTCTCGAGACTCACCTTTTGACCAATATGCACATGTGAGAGCGATTTTTCGGGGACATCAACAAGTACCCATAGCTGACTAACGTTCGTTACCAAAAATAGAGGCAACTGAGTATCAGGCCTTACTTCTTGACCGGGATTTGCATTACGCTCGACGACGACACCAGCGAGCGGAGAACGCAATAAAAATTTTCCATTTTCGTGTCCCGATGCCTGAAGGTTACGCAGCACCTGTGATGCACGCCGCGAATCTGCTTGCGCAAGTCGATAATCTGCCTCGGCCGATTCAAACTCTTTGCGTGCAATGACTTCATGCTCATGTAAATTTTTTGCTCGCTCAAAAGCTAGTCGTTTACGTGCTTCTTCACTGGTCGCTTTAGACAATTCAGCCTCAGCACTTGCTAGATCAGGCGAATCGATTTCTAATAAAGCCGCGCCACGACTGACTTGATCGCCAACACCTGCACGCAAAGCAATCACACGTCCAGCAATCGGTGAACTGATGCGTGAGGTCACGTTTTCGTCGTACACCAAACGGCCATTGACTGGATCGGCCGCGGGCATCGCTTCTGAGGATACCAACTCCGTTCGAATCGATGATAGTTGTGGCTCGCCACGTTCAAAATGCACTACCCCAGGTTCGTGAGTTTGCGGTTTGTTTTTATCTAATTCGGCTTCATGTTTGGCATTTCGATTTTCAACGATTGCCACAGTCGCTACTGCCGCCCCGACGATGGTCAGCAAGACCACCACTTTAGTTATTGTTTTCATTAACGGGATTCCTGAGTGATTGCTGTAGCTGCCTGCCATGCAGCCAATGCCTTACTGAATTCAACTTGCGCTGCCAATGCATCAAGACGCGTGGCACGCAAGGTGCGCCGCGCATCCAACACATCCATGATGCCAACCGCGCCATTTTTATAAGCAAATTCGGCTGCGTTAGCCGCTTTTTCTGCGGAGAGTAATAACTCATCGCGATTGCGGCGAACTCGCTCAGCTGCGCTGCTAAGAGTCGACCACGCTAAACGAATTTCATTGTCTGCGATGGCACGCGCTTGCAGCAAGCTCTGTTCAGCCGCAGTGCGTGCTGCCTGTGCAGCAAGAATCTCGCCTTTATAGTAATAGTTGGTAAAGAGCGGCACCTGAACAGAAAAACCTACGCTGCTGCCATTTCCATGAAGCGCATCACCCGGTTGAGGGAAATGCTCGTATTGCATACCCACTGAAACATCGCGTGTTCGTAATGAATGCGCCAAACGATTACCTGCATCGGCAGCATCAACTCGCGCCATTGCAGCCCGAACATCGGGTCGTTGCGCGATGATTCCTTTGAACCGTGACTCCGACAAAGGTTCAGGACGGATCAATTCCGCCCAAGGGTCAACGGCCTCAAGGCTATCCATGCGCTCGGTTAATCCCAAAATCAACGCCAATGTGCGTCGAGCTATCGCCAACTCACTCTTTGCAGATTCAACATCATTTTGTGAACGCAAAGCGTCAACGCGCACACGCTCCACTTCCGAACCTGCAACATCACCTGCGGACTTGCGTAACTGAGCTGCAGCCAACATGGATTCCATTAGACGCGAGGTCTCAAGGGTGGCAGCACGTTTTTCTTGGGCTGCTTTCAAATCAATGTAGGCTTGGGCAACGATCAAACCCAGCTGTCGCTCAGTATCGACGACATCGGACTGAACAGCTTGCATCAATGTCTGTGCATTTTCTTGACGCAGCTCTCGTTTGCCACCGCGTTCAATCAGCTGATCTATCCGAGCGATGGAATCAATCGATCGATTCCATAGATGACCGCTGCCACCGCCATTGGTGGTGTTAATACTATTGGTGGCGAGGGTTAAGCTGGGATTTGGCGCGGCGCCCGCAATTAGGACGTTGGCTTTCGCACTATCGATAGCGATGCGGGCTAGCTTGAGATCGTAATTTCGCTCACGTGCCAAGGCTTGAGCTTCCGACAGCGACAGTGGCCAGGATGGCTCCTGCGCAAACGTGCTGGTTGCAAATGCCATGGTCAGCATCGCATTCAGCAGGGTAAAAGAAAACTTCACAAAATCGCCTATTAAAAAATTTTTGCGCTAATTCGTTAAATGATGCCGCAGCGTACTTATACAAGCTGTCTTAGGCCTGATCAAATCCTGACATCAAGCTGACATGTGTAAGGTAGAGTTACAAAAAAACACCGGGCCTAAGCCCGGTGCCTTTTCACTTCAGTTGAGATAACAATCAGGCAGCTTCTGGAACGCTAGGCAAACCAGATAAAGCCATCGCCAATTCTTTCTCGTCATATTTGTCATCTTTGAGGTCACCCGAAAAGTAAGCCGAGTACGCCGCCATATCGAAATGACCGTGACCGCAGAGATTGAAGAGAATGACTTCACTCTTACCTTCACGCTTGCAACGTAGTGCCTCTTCGATAGCTCCTTTGACTGCATGATTAGCTTCCGGTGCAGGCACGATACCCTCTGTTTTGGCAAACAACACGCCTGCCGCAAAGCATTCCGTCTGGTGATAGGCCACGGCTTCAATCAAACCTAACTCTTTCAGATGCGACACCAATGGCGCCATGCCGTGATAACGCAAGCCACCTGCGTGGAAACCCGGTGGCGTGAAAGAAGAACCGAGCGTGTGCATCTTGGTCAGTGGAGCCATATGACCCGTATCACCGAAGTCATACGCGTATTTACCGCGCGTCAGTGATGGGCACGCGGCTGGTTCAACTGCCACGATGCGAGGCTTAGGACCACCACGCAAGCCAGCACCAATGAATGGGAATGAAATACCCGCAAAATTCGAACCGCCGCCCGTACAACCAACGATCACATCAGGATAGGCATCGGCCATCGCCATTTGTTCCATTGATTCGATACCGACGATGGTCTGATGCATCAACACATGGTTGAGCACCGAGCCCAACGCATACTTGGTATCGTCATTCGTCGCTGCGATTTCCACCGCTTCAGAAATCGCAATACCTAAACTACCCGGATGGCCCGGTGTTTTTTCTAACACTGAACGACCATAGTTAGTTTCGTTCGATGGCGATGCCACACAGCGTGCACCATACGTTTCCATCACAGCGCGACGATACGGCTTTTGATCGTAGGACACTCTGACCTGAAACACTGTCACGTCAATGCCATACAGTGACCCTGCAAATGACAGCGATGTACCCCACTGACCCGCACCTGTTTCCGTTGTTAAGCGTTTCACGCCAGCTTGTTTGTTATAAAAAGCTTGCGGAATCGCGGTGTTCGGCTTGTGACTACCCGCCGGACTCACGCCTTCATATTTGTAATAAATTTTCGCGGGTGTGCCGAGTGCTTTCTCAAGACCGTATGCGCGGAACAATGGCGCCGGACGCCAGAGGCGATATACATCGCGCACAGGTTCAGGAATATCAATCTCACGATCCTGCGAAACTTCTTGCATGATCAATTCCATCGGGAACAACGGAGCGAGATCATCCGGACCAATCGGATTGAGTGTTCCGGGATGCAGTGGCGGTGGAAGTGGTTTAGGCAGATCCGCTTGAATGTTGTACCAACGACGTGGAATGCGGTCTTCAGGTAATAAGAATTTGACTTGATTCGACATCAGAGTGTCTCCGTTTTTTATGGTTATCAGTGCGCTGCGCAAGCACTATCTTAAGCAGCCAAACATACATACTTTTTTGGCAATTTTTATCGACTACCGAGAAAATCGTCCAGTCCGAAATTTACTTCGTGAAAGCAGGTTTCGTCCATCACTGAACGTGAAAAATAGAGGCTTCTGTTATTACAGGGACTTAAATGAAAAAACCCCCTTTAGTAACAGGGGGTTTTTTCATAATTACAGGTTACTTGTAGGGTTACGCTTTACTTAGCTTTTAAGCATTCACTCATGAATTTCTTGCGCTCGTCGCCCTTTTTACCTGTAGCTTCCTTATTACAGGTCACCATCTTGTTTTGCTGTGAATTCTTAGGCGCTTCTGCAGGTGCCTCAGGCTTTTTGCTAAGGCAGTCTTTCATAAATGCCTTGCGCTCATCACCTTTCTTGCCAGTCGCATCTTTATTACAAGTGGCCATTTTGTTTTGCTGTTCATTCGCCGCAAACGCAGGATTCAAAGCAAGCAAACCCAACAAGGCCAGCGCTGTCATTATTGATTTCATTATCTCTCCACGATGTCTCGGTACGGGATGGAATAGTCGTCACAGACCTCCCCGCTACAGTCTGTTAAGCAAAACTATAAAACGCCAACCTTACAGAATTTATACAAGCACGCTACCGCACATCTTTTTTTTCTAATTAGCTGAACTGCTGCCAAAGCCAGGCCGCCACACGTAGCGCCACCTTATCTTCACCCGGACGCCCTATCACTTGCAAACCCACAGGCATACCTGAGCTGCCCTTATAAAAAGGTAAATGAACACAGGGCAAACCGAGCAAAGTCCAGACACGGCCAAAGACAGGATCACCGGTCTGACTTAAGGTGGCGGGAGCTTCACCCACCGCGCTGGGCGCTAATACCACTTCATATTCGCCAAATGCACTTGAGACTGCCGCTTTCGCCGAATGCGCCAACTGTAAATTAGAACGATGCTGTTCAATTGAAATCTGCTGTCCCATTGTGAGTACTTCGCGCAAGCCGGGACTCAATTCATTTGAGCGCTGCAAACGCTCGTAAGCCAGTGAGCGCACTAAATCAAAACCCATGATTTCTTTTTGCGCTTGCAGCAATCCAGCGAAACTATCCGGCAGCGTCATTTCGCGCACACGATGACCCGCCTTGGCAAACATCGATGCTGCATGTTGCATAGCGCGTTGAGTATCTTCATCGGCGAATGACCATTCATGCGTATGACACAAGGCGATGCGCGGTGCGATGGATGTTTCGAGATGAAGCAGACTGTGATCGCCACTAGCAGCCGCTGCAAACAACGCCACATCTTCTACTGAGCGCGCTAAAAATCCCAGAGTATCGAGTGAGTCCGATAGAGGCTTTACCCCTGAACGATTAATTAAACCAAAGCTCGGTTTATATCCAACGATGCCGCAAAACGCTGCTGGACGAATGACTGAAGCCGCGGTTTGAGAAGCAAATGCCAAGGGCACCATATGATCGGCGACCGCCGCTGCAGATCCACTTGATGAGCCACCCGGTGTGTGGGTGAGTCGATGAGGATTGCGCGTTTTACCCGGTGTGAATGTGGCGAATTCTGTCGTCACTGTTTTGCCCAACATAATCGCGCCTTGTTCACGACACAAAGCAACCACCGAGGCATCAGCCGCCGGTTGCTGCGATTGGTAGATGCTCGAGCCATACGTGGTCGGCATATCAACGGTATCAAACAAGTCTTTTACGCCTATGGGCAAACCATGTAGCAAGCCTTGAATCGGGCCTTTGTCTAGCTGCTGCGCATTTTTAATAGCAGCATCGGCTGCCACATGAACCCAGGCTTTAACATCCTCTTCGCGAGCATCGATGCGATCCAAACAAGCGCGCACTACGTGCTCAGCGTTGATTTCCCTAGCCGCTAATTTTTTGGCTAGAGCACTGGCACCGAGTTCATTGAGTGGGATGGACATAGCTGATCCTTATAGTTTTGTGCGCTTAAGGGCGTGCCAATTAATAACCAAAGACAGCTCAGTACGCTAACAGTATAGAGTGATCAACGCGATGAAAGAAGACTTGCCGGTTTGAGAAGGTAAAGTGAACTAAATCGAACTAAAGCGAGCTCATGAAAGCTAGCCTGCTCGACTTATTAAACCATGCACAGCGGCGGTGCATATCGCCGACTTCATCGCAAACTACAGCTTATTTACGATACAGCCAGCTCCAAATCGATGACTTGCGATGGTTGTCATCTGTTGAAGGTGAATCGGATTTACCCCATAAACTACTCAGCAGCTTTTTAGCACTTGCCCATAAAAGAATCGATGCATTGAGTGTAGGCTTTTCTGGTTTTACATATGCTTCAGCTGCAATCGAAGGCTGCATTAGCTTTTGTCTAAAGTGATCTGCAAACTGAGACAAAATGACGTCCGATACAGGACCGATCATCCGCGAACCAAATTGAGCCAGTTGCCCATTTACGGTGATCTCGGCGTGCCCATGCAAAAGAGTTTCGTGATTTTCTTTTTCCACCAAGGTCGTGGTGAGCTTCATCGTCGCTGATGAACCACTTTTATCGGTGCCTGTAGCCATCAGCACCAACTTGCGTGCAGATGCATCGGTCATCATCAGTTCCAACTCACCAGCGAATTGAAGTCGCATTGGCCCAATGCTTACCATCACAAGACCAACAAAATGCGAAGCATCGATCACCTGAGTAATCGATGCTCCCGGCATGCAGGTCGCAACACGAGGAATATCAGACAGCAATCGCCAACAATCGGCAATCGCTGCTTTGATAACGAAGGATTTCTCTAGTTCGACCTTCATAGCCTGACCTTAGTGCGCCATGCCATGGGCTTTGAGCGTTTTCCAAACACGATAAGCCGTGTGTGGAAGCTCAAGATGCGTTACGCCCAAATGAGCAAAGGCATCGACAATGGCCGCTGTGATGGTCGGCACCGAACCCACGTGCGGTGATTCGGCAACGCCTTTTGCGCCTAATGGATGATGCGGTGAAGGCGTCACAGTGAAATCAGTTTCCCAATGCGGGGTCTCCACGGCTGTCGGCACAAAATAATCCATCAGCGTGTTGCCCTGAATATTTCCCTGCTCATCAAAGGAAAGCAGTTGACCCATAGCGACAGCAAAACCTTCAGTCAAGCCACCATGAATCTGACCTTCAATCACCATTGGATTAATACGCGTGCCGCAATCGTCTAAGGCATAGAAACGCCGAATTTTGGTTTCGCCGGTTCCTTTGTCGATATCCACCACACACAAATACACACCAAACGGAAACGTAAAATTAGGTGGATCGTAGTAATGCACGGCTTCTAAACCCGGCTCCATACCAGCGGGTGGTTTGTTGTAAGCCGCCCAGGCAATTTCTGTCATGGTTTTAAAACGTGCAGCATCGCCGCGAACTTTAAAGCGATCGATTTCCCATTCGAGATCGTTCTCACCAACTTCTAACATATGCGCTGCAAACTTCTTTGCTTTGGCATGAATTTTTCTCGCTGCCATCGCAATCGCTGCACCTCCTACTGGGGTTGAGCGCGATCCGTAGGTGCCCAATCCATAGGGCGCGGTGCTGGTATCGCCCTCTTCGACTTGAATCACCTCGGATGAAATACCTAACTCAGTTGCGATAATTTGTGCGTAGGTTGTTTCGTGGGCCTGACCTTGTGAAATCGTTCCCATACGTGCAATCGCACTGCCCGTTGGGTGCACACGAATTTCACACGAGTCAAACATACCTACGCCTAAGATGTCGCACATCTTGCTGGGGCCGGCACCCAAGACTTCGGTAAAGGTCGCTAGACCAATACCCATCAATGTCGTTGAATCAGGGTCGGCGCGTTTGGCCGCTTGCTCGGCACGTAAGGCGGTGTAATCAACGGCGGTGAGTACTTTGTCTAATGCCGTGTGATAGTCACCGGAATCATATTCAAAACCAAATGCTGAGTTGTAGGGAAATTGATCTTTGCGAATAAAATTGATACGTCGAATTTCTGCTTTATCCATCTTGAGCTTTTGTGCCAACACATCGATCATGCGCTCAATCAAATACACCGCTTCGGTTACGCGAAATGAACAACGATACGCAACACCACCGGGTGCCTTGTTGGTGTAAACACCTTCAACCATGCAATGCGCTACAGGAATGTCATACGAGCCTGAGCAAATATGAAACAAGCCCGCAGGATATTTCGTTGGATCAGCACATGCATCAAACGCACCATGATCGGCAATCACATGTGCTCGCAAGCCTAAAATTTTTCCTTCACGAGTGGCCGCTAGCTCGCCTGTCATGTGGTAATCGCGAGCAAAAGCCGTTGAGGATAAATTTTCTATTCGGTCTTCTACCCATTTGACTGGACGCCCTAGCACGATCGATGCCACGATGGCGCACACATACCCCGGATAAACCCCTACCTTATTCCCAAATCCACCGCCGATATCTGGCGAGATAATGCGCACCTTCGATTCAGGAATGCCAGACAACATCGACACCACCGTTCTAACGATGTGAGGCGCTTGGCTGGTGATATACGTGGTTAACTCACCGCGCACAGGATCGAATGAAGCTACCGCACCACAAGTTTCTAGAGGACAGGGATGTACACGGGGATACAGAAGATCTTCCTTAACCGTGATTGCCGCTTGACTAAACACGGCATCGGTTGCCTCCTTATCACCCGCCTCCCAACTAAAAATATGGTTATGGTGATAGCGTTTACCGTGAGCGCCTTCTTCTTTACCCGCTAAATCTTCACGCAACACCGGCGCATCTTTTTCCAGTGCCTTGCGAGGATCGATCACAACAGGTAGCTCTTCATAATCCACACGAACTGCCGCAACACCATCAGCAGCGATATAGCGATCTTCCGCAACCACAACTGCGACCTCTTGCATTTGAAAATGAACTTTTTCATCTGCCAATACCGCTGCGACATCACCGGCAAGGGTTGGCATCCAATGTAATTTCAAAGGCTTTAGATCATCAGCAGTCAGTACCGCAAGCACGCCTGGAATAGCAAGTGCGGCTTCTTTATGAATTTTTTTAATACGTGCATGAGCAAAAGGTGAGCGAACAATATCGATGTGAACCATTCCAGGCAGCTTAATGTCGTCAACATACCGACCCTTGCCTTGAATAAAACGCGCATCTTCTTTACGAGGGCGCGATTCGCCTATACCCATCAACGCCGCTTTGCGATCAGGTGCATTCATGAAAATCTCCGTTCTTTATTTTGAATAGCTCGTTGAGCCAAATAAGTAATCAAACTGTCGCAGTTTCGCTGGCTTGAATGCGCAACATCTCGGCTGCCCTCTGAATGGCTTTAACGATGTTTTGATAACCAGTGCAGCGACAAAGATTGCCGGACATGCCTATCCGAATTTCATCCTCAGTCGGGTTGGGGTTGTCTTGCAAGAAGCGATAGGCGCGCATCATCATGCCGGGGGTGCAGAAGCCGCATTGCAATCCATGTTCCTGTGAAAAGCTGAGCTGAACTGCATGTAACACTGCACCACTGGCGAGCCCTTCGACCGTCGTGACACTTTTTCCATTGCACTGCACTGCCAGCGTCGTGCACGACTTAATTGACTGCCCATCAACATCGACCGTGCACACACCGCAGTGACTGGTGTCACAACCGATGTGAGTTCCTGTGAGATTTTGCTGTTCACGTAAAAAATGAACTAACAACAGTCGTGAATCAACCTCGGCCTCAACTTTTTTTCCATTGATAGCTAACGCTATTTTTTGCTTACTCATAAACTCCCCCGTAGGTTTTTTATTCGATGTTTCGTTTTTTTCATGAATGATTAAGAACAGCGTGCGGCAGCAAGATTGATGGCGCGCTTAGTCATTTCACCTGCCATCGCAGTTTTGTATTCAACATCACCGCGTAAATCTTCTTGTGGGTGACAAATGGTTCGCACATGAAGCACAACCTCATTAATAAGATCCGGTGAAAGCGTTTTGCCAACCATTAGCTGCTCTGCTGCCATCGCACGTAAGGGTGTCGGCGCAACATTGGTCAACCCTATGCGTGCCTTGGTAATGACATCACCCGACCGTTGTAAGACAACCGCCGCTCCTGCCGTTGCCCAGTCACCGGTTTTGCGTTTGAGTTTTCGATAGGCGCAACCTGTTCCTGTAGGCAGTGCTGAAATTTCCAAACAAACGAGTAATTCATCTGCTTGCATGACGGTCATGTAAGGACCAAGAAAAAAATCAACCGCGGCGACACGACGTATCCCTTGCGCGCCCTGCAGCACCAGCGTGGCATCTAATGCCATCGCAATCGCTGGTTGGTCGTTGGCTGGATCGGCATGAGCAATATCACCTCCAATCGTCCCGCGATTTCTTACCTGAGGATCCGCAATTTGTCGCGCGGCTTCTGCTAACAACGGTAATTTTTCGCGAATTATTGTCGAGGTGATCAATTCATTTTCAGTCGTCATCGCACCAATGCGAATTACATCACCTTGGCTTTGTATGCCGCGCAATTCATGAATGTTGCCTAGATCAATCAGATGAGCCGGTTCAGCTAAGCGCAGCTTCATCATCGGCAATAGGCTGTGTCCACCCGCCAGAATTTTTGCTTCATCACCCAAGCTAGTGAGCAAACCAATCGCCTCTGCCACCGTACCCGGTGCGTGATAGTCGAAATCCGAAGTAATCACAGCGTCTCCTTTAATAGTTAGTTCCGCTGCAGGAAGCCTCAGAACTGATGCAGATCAATTACCGACCAGGAAATTACCTATTTGATAACCGCACGGATATCCTAACGTCGAACAACCGTTGCAACAATGACTACTATGTTGATCAAACGCAAAGGCTGGCGATGGCTACTACTGACCTGCATACTGGGGTTTTGGAGCTATTGGCTATTCATAAAAACCCATAGCTGGAGCTGGACTCTGCTAATGACTGCTGCTGTGGCAAGCGGTTGTCTGGCATTAGCGCTATTGCGACCGCAAAGGTCTGGACTGTCGCCACCCACCGTGATGCTTTCGCTGGGTATCGGCGGAATGCTGATGGGTTTTGCCTGGGACTGCCTGCAAACTCCAATAGCTATGTTGGAGGCTTTATGCATCTCCTCGAACGGCAGATCGGTGATCGAATCCTTGCGTTATCACCTCACGCTACTTCCGGGTATGCACGTGATGATGATTACCGGAGGATTAGCGGCTGTACCAACATTACGGTTGATGCGACCCGAATGTAGAAAATTGTGTGCATTGTTCGCACAAAACATGTTGTGCTCAAGCTGGATGCTATTGGGTATGACCGTTGGAGGCACGCTGTTCGTTCAAGCGCTCAACGCCAGCTATGGAATGAACTTGAGTCGCATGTTGGGTGGCATGATGACGGGCATGGTGTGGGGCATGGTCAT
>CANGJE010000016.1 GCA_947454305.1 Oxalobacteraceae bacterium | reverse complement strand
ATGAGTCGAATGCTCCTGTCTAAATTGGTGTTTTATTTTTTGCTCTTGGTTGGTACGGTCAGCACATTCGCTACAGGTGCAGAGAATACTCAATCTCCTCCTACAATCGATCCTGCGCTTGAGCAATCAACTCGCGCCATGGTTAATGATCTGCTGAATCAATTAGGGCAGCGACTGAAATCCACACTATCAAGTGATGGCGCAGAGGCCGCAGTGAGCGTTTGCAAAGAAGCCTCACCTGCAATTGCAAAGCGCTTATCTGCAGAACATGGAGTCACTATGACACGTGTTGGAACGCGAGTTCGTAACCCCGCCATGGGAACACCCAATAAGTGGCAAGAAGAAGCGCTGGCACAGTTTGAGTCCCGTCTAGCTGCAGGCGAAAATGCGGCAACGATTGATTATTGGAAAATAGCAGACAGTGCTAATGGACGTCGTGAGCTGCACTATGCGAAAGCAATCATTACTCAGCCCATGTGCCTCAATTGTCATGGAGCTGCCTCGGATATTCCCGCCAGCTTGGCAGAGAAGATTCGCTTGGAATATCCCAAAGATCAAGCCACAGGTTATAGCGTCGGCAAACTTCGTGGTGCCGTGGTCGTGACACGCCCATTGCCTTGACTATTTTTGCACCCCGTCTGTATGAATAAGTGATCAGCGTCCTATCATCTACAGAATCACAACAGCCCCACACCATTTACAGCGTAATCAAAACAGGAATTAACTGTGTCAATTAGCAATCCCGAATTTTCAACCTCATCCATTATGGATCCGGTACGCGTATCAGCGACCAGTGATCACGCTAACGCATCGACATCGGTTCTGGTCTTAGCAGCGATTGGTGTTGTGTTTGGCGACATTGGTACCAGCCCACTGTACGCATTAAAAGAATGCTTCAGCCCCGAGCACGGCATACCCTATTCGCCTGAGGCGGTGATGGGCATCATTTCGATGATCTTTTGGTCATTGATTTTGATCGTCACCGTCAAATATGTCGTGTTTGTTTTGCGTGCCGATAACAATGGTGAAGGCGGCGTGCTATCGCTGATGGCGCTCGCATTACGTGCCACGCGCTCAGATAGAAAAAAAATCTCGGCTGGCCTACTCATGCTGGGCGCATTAGGCGCCTGTATGTTATTGGGTGAATCGGTGATTACTCCGGCTATTTCTGTGCTATCGGCGATTGAAGGCCTGGAGGTCATCACGCCCGATTTGAAACGCTATGTGATTCCACTCACTTTAATAATTGTTATTCTGCTTTTCTACGTACAAAGCTATGGCACGGCGGCTGTGGGACGCTTATTTGGTCCCATCATGGTGATTTGGTTTTCGGTACTCGCCATTTTGGGCGTGGTGAATATTTATAACAACCCACAAATATTAGCGGCGGTGTCGCCACTGTACGCGGTTGCCTACATCCAAGCCCATGCATTGCAAGCGTATATCGTAATGGGATCAGTTGTACTGTGTGTGACGGGCGTTGAAGCGCTGTATCTCGACATGGGTCACTTCGGACGTAAGCCGGTTCGCATGGCCTGGTTATTTGTGGCTCTGCCTGCGCTACTAGCGAATTATTTTGGACAAGGCGCGCTGGTACTATCGAACCCACAAGCCATTGAAAATCCTTTCTATCTAATGGCACCTGAATGGGCTCTTTGGCCTATGGTGGGTTTGGCGGCATTAGCAACGGTGATTGCATCGCAAGCCGTGATCTCTGGTGCATTTTCATTAGCCAATCAAGGCATCTTGCTCGGACTGTTACCGCGCATGGAAATTCTGCATACCTCGGAAACTGAGCGTGGCCAGATTTACATGCCCATGGTGAATTGGGCGTTACTTGCCTTGGTTATTTTTACCGTGATTCAATTTAAAGAGTCGGGCAATTTAGCTGCTGCCTACGGTATTTCGGTGACGACCACCATGCTAATTACCACTACGATGCTAGGCGTGGTGATGTACAACGAGTGGAAGATCAAACCTATCTTTGTATTCTTACTCGTTGGCTTATTTTTTATTGTGGATTTTTCTTTCTGGACCGCCAACCTGATCAAAGTAAAAGACGGCGGATGGTACCCATTAGGTTTAGGCGCAATCTGCTTCTTGATGTTGACTACCTGGCATAAAGGACGACGCTTGCTGCGAGAGCGTGTCGAAGCCGATTCAATTCGTTTGCCAGAATTTGTTTCTGCACTACTGGCGCACCCTCCACACCGTGTTGAGGGTACGGCGGTTTTTTTAACCGCACATATAGATTTTGTTCCCGTCGCCTTGCTACACAACTTAAAGCACAATCGTGTGCTACATCAGCGCGTCATATTTTTAAAATTGTCGATATGGGATGTGCCCTACGTTAAAGATGAAGAGCGTCTCACAGTCAAAGAACTTGGCGGTAATGTGTATGTTGTTCGTGCCGTCCACGGATTCAAAGAAACGCCTGACATTAATCGCGTACTGGCTTTGCTTGAAGCTCAGACTGGAATGAAACTGGAACTTGCTGACACCTCATTCTTCCTTGCGCGTGACACGGTAGTCCCGAGTAACTTACCCGGCATGGCGATTTGGCGCGAGCGTTTGTTTGCGTGGATGATGCAAAACGCAGCCAAGCCTTCAGACTTTTTTAAAATTCCACCGAATCGTGTCGTCGAACTAGGCACCAAGATAGAAATCTAACGCGACATTATTCAATTCACGACTGCGTTGCTCATTCACCCGCAACGCTGCCTTCACGGCGCGGATCAGCGCCGCCAGTCAGCCCCGATGAATCGCGCACTATTGCCTGCACACCGCTGGGCATAGGGAAAACATTCACTCGATGTCCTTTTTCACGCAATGCAGGCACAAGGGATTCAAGCGATGTACCCCGCTCAATTTCCGTATCGCGATTACGGCTGCCCATGTTGGGAAGTTTGATCGCCTCGTAGACATTGAGATTCCAATCAATCACACCGATCAATGTCTTAGCTACGAAATTAATAATCGAGCTTCCGCCTGGCGACCCGACCAACATAGTTAGCTGCTTATTTTTAGTCACGATAATGGGTGCCATCGAGCTGCGTGGGCGCTTGCCTGATTCCACTCGATTGGCGACCAGCTGACCAGAGGCATCTTTCGGTTGTAATGAAAAATCGGTTAACTGATTATTCAATAAAAATCCGCGCACAAAAATCTTACTGCCAAATTCCGATTCAACCGTACTCGTCATCGAAACACCATGGCCGTAACGATCGACAGCCACCAAATGCGTGGTCGAAGGTAGATCACGCGCATTATCAGCACCGCGCTTCTTTAGCAAATTAAATACATCACCGGGTAAAGCAACACCCATGCTGACGCGACTATCGATTTGCGCTCCGCGTGAGCGCAAATAATTCGGATCAAGCAAGTTAGCCACCGGAACCGATATGAAATCAGGATCCGCTACATAACGCTCACGATCAGCAAACGCTAAACGGCCGGCTTCTGAAAAATAATGTACTGCCTCGAGCGACATAGGCATCATCTGATCCATATGATGTTGCTCTAACATGCCCAACATCTGCAACACGGCGATGCCACCTGAAGACGGTGGGCCCATGCCACACAGACGTAGTTGTTTGTAGTTACTGCAAACAGGTACGCGCTCTTTCGCACGATAATTTTTCAAATCATCCAAACTCAAATCACCCGCTTGAGCATGTGCATGCACGGCATCGACGATAGCTTGGGCAATCTCACCTTGATAAAAAACGTCGACACCTTGTTTAGCAACACTGCGTAGCACCTCCGCTAGTTGCGGATTTTTCAGAACGTATCCAATAGGGGCAGGCTCACCTGCGGGATAAAAATAATCACGTGCACTAAGTTGTGCATACAAATCACGATTACCTGCAATTTGCGCGTGAAGGCGTGGCGATACCGAGAAACCCTGCTCGGCCAAATCTATGGCGGGCTTAAACAAACGCGACCACGCTAAGCGGCCATGCCGGCGATGAGCCAGCTCTAGCAGTCGCAATAGCCCGGGAGTTCCGACGGATTTACCACTATTCACGGCCGCGGCAAATGGCATCGCTTTGCCATCGCTCAAAAAACGGTTGGCATCGGCCACCGCTGGTGCAGTCTCGCGACCGTCATAGCTTTGCACGCGACCATTCGCCGCGTCATAGGTCAGCAGGAAAGCCCCACCACCCAAACCTGAGGATTGAGGCTCAACCAGTGCCAGCACTAATTGCATAGCAATCGCCGCATCCACCGCCGATCCGCCTTCACGCAGCATTTGATCGCCGGCTCGCGTTGCCAACGGGTTGGCCGCAGCGGCCATCCAACGTTTTGAGCGGACTAGTGCGGTCTCAGTAAGGCCTGTGGCTGCTTCGGGATTCGCCTCGGGCGAGCTTGGGCTGCGAGCGTGGGCCGCCGTGCCACCCCAGAGGCAAGCCAGAATCAGTACCCTCGACAGGGCTAGAACACGAAAAGTCATGGCAGTAAGGCAGGCTGGAAAATATGCTTTGGGGAAATATGTGCGGTATTATGTTACATAAAGGACACGCCCACACAATACTCACACTACTGATGCAGGCGTGGCTTCATTTTAAGCGGCATGAGTCGATATATAAGCCGACAAGTCTGCATGAGAAAGCACGATGGCTGACGAAGAAGCAAAAGAAGACGTAAACGACGAGCCAATTATCGACCCCGACGAGGAAGGTATTCCCGCCGAGGATGAGGCGGCTGCGCCTGCCGGCCCTGCGCCGATAATTAAAAAGAAGAAATTGGATGCTGACCATGCGGGTGCGCATGGCGGTGCTTGGAAAATTGCGCTGGCAGACATGATGACGGCCATGATGGCCTTCTTTCTACTCATGTGGCTGCTGGGTGCCACCAATGATAGTCAGAAAAAAAGTATCGCCGAATATTTCCGCCCCACTTCGCATAGTGCGGTAGCAATGGCTGAACGACCCGGACCAGGCGGTTTGATCGGCGGTTTTTCGGTGATGGACAGCGATGCCATGCCGTATGCGGGTAAAACCACCAGTTTCTTGAAACGAGAAACGCCACGATCGGAAGCTGGCACACAATCGGGCGATGGCAAAACCAAAGACGAAACCAAGAATAAAAATCCGGAAGAAATTTCAGCCGATGAGCGCGCGAAAATCGCTGCCGAAGCTGACCAGAAAAACTTTGACAAACTAGAGCAAGAAGTCAAAGAAAAACTCTCGATGAATAAAGAGTTAGAGAAAATCAAAGATCAAGTTAAGTTCGTTCGCGAAAAAGATGGTCTGCGTATCGAGATCATCGACAAGGCTGATTTTTCTATGTTCGGTCTGGGTACCAACAAAATGCAAGCGAAGGCATTCACCCTAATCCGTGAAGTTGCCAAGTCACTTGCGTCTATGCCAAATAAGGTGGCGGTGCGTGGTCATACCGATAGTTTGGCTTACGACGATGGAATCAACAGCAACTGGTCGCTGTCCGGCATGCGAGCTGAAGCAACGCGTCGTTTACTCGCGGAGGCTGGCCTGCCACCGAGTCGGTTTTATCGTATCGAGGGCGTCGCGGATACCGTACCGTACGTTCCCAATAATCCGGCCGACCCGCGCAACCGTCGGATCAGCATCACCATCCTGTACCAAGATCAAACGCCCAAAGGATAAGTGGCATGCGCGTATTTACCACCATGCCTATGTTTCTTTTGCTGGCGCTAGTGATCTCATTGGCTCACGGCCAAAATGCACCAGCGGCTTCGACGCCTGCTGCAGCTAAACCGGCAGAGACGAAAGCAGATCCTAAGACTGATACCAAAGCCGATACGTCGAAGGTTGATGCAAAAGGTGCTGCGCCTGCGACCGCTGCGAAACCCACCGCGACTGCTGCAACAGACGCTAAAAAACCAACAGACGCCTCCAACAAACCAGGCGCGACACCAACGGTTGCCGATACCAAGCCTGATGCAAAAAAACCGGCAACTGGTGCAGCGCCAGCTGCAAACGCCACCACTACTGATGATGGCGCCACAGCAAAAACTGCCAAGGTAGAAGGACCGCCCTGCGTGGTCGCTGAATTTCGAGCTATCGGCATTGATGAGCAAGACGTGACCAAGCGCCGCACTCGTGCACTTAGCTGGCTGCAGCAACGTGCAAAGCAATGCTCGGTTGAACAGCTACTGATGCTTAGAAATAACCGCTCCCAATGGATGGGCACAGCGGATTCGGCAAAACTAGCTTCGGTGGTGGATTCACTACTAGAGGCGATTGCTGCAGATAATCCGAGAGTGGCGACGCTACTTTACGGCACACCACCACCACCGCCTCCGCCAGGCGGCGAAGACAAAAAATAAGTGGTGGTTAATTAAGTAGTGAGGCTTTAGCCGTCGCGACCCATCATCAAAAATGAGGGAATAGACGACTTAACACGCGAACGCGGAGCAACACCTGCGGGTGCGTTGTCATTCGGTAATGGACGCTTAGCTGTTGAAGGCTCAGCAGTGGAATTACGAACTGCACGGAAGCGATCCAATATAGAACCGCTTACCTTGTGAGTCAGGCTCGCTTGTTTTGATGACGAGCGCATATCGGCTTCAGTCTGTCCAAGTTGCTCAACAGAGCGACCGAAATCAAGGAAGTTCTCACGTATCTCTTGATTGCTGGTCATAACGAAGAATTCATTCCCAAAAAAGTCGCCTGCGCTGGTGCTGTACATCACTGGCGGCGAGAGGAAGAAACCTGCACTAAATGATTTGGAGAAAATACCTTCATAGGTATTTAAGTTGTCCACGCGACTAGGCACGATCACCAACTTCGGTGGGTTGCGCATACGCGAATTGAATACAAACGAGAAACGATTCACGAACTCGAGCGTACTGTCCAACTCAACGCGCGATAACGAACTTGGCACTAACACCAAGTCAAATTCAAAGAGAAAATCAGGAGGCAGAACATCGGTCCAGGTCAGATCGACAATGACGACTTCCATGGTCTCAACTGCCTTGCGCAAGGCTTCTTTAGCTTTGAGTAAGGCAACGCCTGAACCTTTAGCGTTCGGCAGATCAACGGTTTGGCAATGAATACCTATGGGATAGGCTTTTTTAACCCATTTACCTGAAGTTGCCTGGTGATCAAAATCCACTAGCGTGGTTTTTTTACCCGATATATAGGCAAAGTAGGCCGCTAGATTGGCAGATACAGTGCTTTTGCCAACTCCACCCTTTTGGCTGGTAATCAGTATTTTTAGTGCCTTGCTCATGGGAATCCTCTGATTTTCATGCAAGCCATTGATTTTTTGGATTATTCCCCAAAAAGTATTGCTTTCAAGGAAATTTTGCCATAATATAACTGCGAGTATAGATCAATGTTTTTCGACAACACAACAGTTTTCTACAGGAAATGTTTGATTATGGCAAAAACATCCTCAAAGCCTACAATGATGCGTTTCGAACCTAAGGCGGGCTGGACTGAAGCAACCACCGCTGAAGTTGTATCGATTCATGATCATCCCCGCAAAGAAGCCCGCATAGAACCCATAGTAGAACCTCGAATAGAGACACGTCTTGAATCTGCCGAGGTGGAGCAATTCTCAGCTGAGGCTCTGGTTAATCTAGGTGAATCGATACAAGATGTTTTCGACAGCCTGCAAATCAATGACCCTCGCCTTCAAGCATGGAATCAAGTCCATGCAGCCATTAAATTGATAGGTACGAAGCTACAAGAGAAAAAAGCCTTGGAAGACCGTATCCAAGCACTGATCCAAGAAGTAGAAAGCGTGCGTAATTTGGCTTCGGAATTAGTCTCTTCTGCTTATCGCAGCGAACAAGAAGTTCATGAAACATCACGACTGCGTATGCAAGTCGCTGAGTCGCTAAGCGACAAGCTAGTCGCCGCTCTCAAGGCCTAAGGGCACTATGAGAGACAGTGCGCGTCGCTCGTCCTACTTGCTTGCACTGAACTGGCTATTCTTTTTTTCAGTATCGCTGTGGATCAGCGTCGCTCAAGGCAACTTGCTGTGGTGGCTGCGACTGAGATGGGGTAGTTGGTTGACTGAGCTTTCAGCACTAGGTCAATTAAGCGCAGTACCCGCAGGAAGTATATGGATACTTTGGCTAATGGTGAGCCTAAGCTTAAGTGCCATCTATTGGTTGCTACCTAGCTGGCAAGCATCTAAGCAAACTCACGAAAACGATACGGTACAGGGAACGCCTATCGTACCAAATGCCGACCTGATTGATGCTCGGCCTGAACTCAAAGAAAAACTTCTACGTCTGCATCAGTCGCTGGAACGAATCTAACAGCGCTGATGCAGTCATCTGCTTATACTTGACTCAGTGGCCGCTGGCCTTGCCGCCCGCTCCCGCTGGCGAGCTAGCTGGCCCACCCTCTCCATCTGGCACCATCATCTGAATGCGACGGCCATTAATCGCCTGCGTGTACCTAGCGTTCATTCGGAACAGCTTCTTGAAAGCATCTAGCTGAGCAAACGAAATTTCAAGCGGTGTTTTCATGACGTACCACTTTACATCTTCAGTGCAAGGCGGCTCTGTCAGGGAACCCATGTAGAAAAAATACGTGGGATCAGCAGGCAAAATATCTGCCGGATTAAAACTAGCTAATGCGAATTTTTTTCCTTCTTTGTCAGGCATGTTGTCAAACATGGGCTTCAATGCCGCATTTTCTTTCCCTAGCTTGAAGGTCACTGCAACAACCGCCAACTTAAGATCGCCGGCTCGATGAAAAAAATGTGCCGACATATGAGACAGCATGCTATTGATTTTTTCTTCGCTAGGCGTATGAAAGTGCACGTTAACTAAGCGATATTCCAAGCCATCGAAGCGCGCTGTTCCCGAATTGGCGACGTTGATCTGAAGTGTGTGTCCATTATTGAGCACGTCAGCCGGTCCTGCTTTGTAGCTGAATGGAATGGGTTTTAAACCGCCTTTTTCAACCTCTGAAACATCGAGGTTAATCGGCGACTGACGCTTACCCGCGGAGCATGTCTTAAACAGTGGATCGAGCTGTCCCCAATGTCTGGCATCTTTAGGGCCTTCATAAGCCCACTCAGTCGGTGGACCACCGGCCTGCGCACTGGTGGCAAGCACAACGGCAGCTGAGGCAAACAAAAGCGTAAATTTCATTCCAAGCCCTTCAGGTTCAAACGAGGGTAAATAACGGCTTATTCTACCGGTTATGGCGAATCGACATTTCAAATTTGGTCTTTAGTAATCAGGGGTGCGGCACTAACCCATCCCGCCTGCAACCAGTGCACATACGTCGGCACAAAAGGCCAGGCAATCAGACGGGCGTGGGTACCCAGCGGAAAAACGCTGCTCGTCACATGATCCATCCACTCATCAATGCCGCCCACCTGATCGAGTAAACGTCTGTGGAGTGGAGTGCCTATCATGCCATCCACAGTTAACCCCTGCGCAGACAGTGTCCCAACAAAACTCATCACAGGCTTTGCAGGCAACGTCTTAGGATTAGCCGGACCAGAGAACAAATCATGCACGCTACCCCAATCGCGTCCTGAGAGTCGTTGCGCGATCTGATTAAGTTCGCTCTCGGCGCGATCAAAATCAGGCACTCGGTACACGTGCTGACCGAGCACGTTATCGAAAAAAATGGACGCTTCAGGATACGCGGGTAGCAGTGCTTCCAGATCGCGCAGCGCATCGCATTGCAAAAATTCAAGACGAGTCGATGATTGCCTCAATGCGCGGCCATGATTCCATCGGAACAAAGTCGGCGCAAAGGGATCAATATCGATCAGTACAATCCGTTCAAATCGCTGCAACCATCGACTCGACATCATCCAACCCGCGCTGCCACCTATGAGCAGTAATTCTTTATGGGCGGGTTGTATGCCATCAAGCCATTCCGCAATCAACTCAGTCGTTGGGCGCCATGGCCTGCGCCGAACGAAAGCACGCATGTGCCAAAGCCATCCACCGGTAGTGTCTCGATCGCTCATGTTAGCTACGCATTAAAGAACCGAACACCCAGACAGCAGGTGCGTTTTGATCATCATTTAGCAGGTAAACCTGCAGCTGCACCCAAGGCAGCACCAATGGCAACGTCGGAAGCGATTTCAGAGGAAGTTTGACCACGGCTGCCGCAACGATTAGCCATGTCAGAAGCATCCACTCTATCGGCGGCATCAAGCCCCGTATTCATCGCTAATATGGGTAGCAATAAGCCCCCTGACAGCAGAACTAAAGCTGGTGACGCGACCATCGTGGCTGTTTTCAAATCTTTGTGGACTTCACCTGCGGAGATGCTGTTGCGGCATTCGCGGCTGGCGTATTGGGGATGGGATTTATCAAGACGAATAGCGGTTAGCTCAGACTGGCTGGCGCAGCCACTCAAGCTAAGCAGCAAGGGGAACACTAAGAGACGATGGGTCAAAGAAAATCTCATCAGCGGCAAAACGGGGGACTCAGAATGCCGCCAATGTAGCAACTCTCAGAATTCTTGTAAATAAGAAACTATCACCAAAAAATCAACCAAAGCACGCCAAGAATAGCGACCCATTTAAGTAGGTAATAAAGCCGTCGGCTATACGCCTTAAGTTTTTTGCCTTGTAGTCTTAGTTGATAAAACAGAGCAAAAAAACGATTCAGGAAACCGATACCCTCACCCTCGAGATTTTGCGAGGCGGCCGATGACATCACGTACTTGGCAAATAATCGATTAAACCATCGCACGGGCGCAGTCCACAGCGGCCGTTCTACATCGCAGAACAACACTACGCGCTGATGATCAGTACGGTTGGCTGCATGATGAATAAAGGTTTCATCAAACATGACGGCCTCGCCGTCTTTCCAGTAATAGCTTTGGCCATCGACCTCAATAAAACACTCCGGATTATTCGGTGTGACTAGCCCCAAGTGATAACGCAGCGAACCCGCATAGGGATCGCGATGACGAACCAGCGTTGCACCCGGTGGTAAGGAAGCAAACATCGCTGCTTTGATATTAGGTAGTTGCTTTAACAGCGCCAGCGTCTTAGGACAGCTTTGCACTGCCGAAGGTAAATCTTTGCCATACCAGTTGAGATAAAAGCGCTTCCAGCCAGTGCGAAAAAAAGAATTGAAGCCAATATCGTTGTAGCTGGCGGCGGCACGTATCTGACCGCCCTCTGCCAGTGCCATCGACTCGTCGCGAATAACTTCCCAATTTTTAGTCAGCAACTCAAGTTCAGGAAATGCACTTTGATCAATATAGGCTGTGCGTGGAGTGCGCGAAAACAAATACATCAGCGCGTTGACGGGGGCAATTAACACTGTGAAGTCTGTCAACGCACGCACTAATCCAAATCGCACAGAACCACGAAAATGCGCATACAGCGCAGAGCCAATAAAAATCACTAACACCCAATGGCGTGGTTCCAGCGCCAGACTCATTGATATCTCCTACTATTCACTAAGGTGTGATTTTAGCGCACCCCCGCTGACCTGACACGATTCATACAGCTTGTGCCAGTTTTCAAAAGAACTCGGTGAGTGAATTTTCAGGTCAGTGATTGGTCTGTCGTAAACTGACGCCATGGCCATTTCTTTCTATCTGAGCATACGCTGGGCGCCCATATGACGACCACTACCGCCAGCCTTTTGCTCCTTGCAGCGTATTTTTTATTTTTGCTAATCAGCCTGAAACGACGCGGACAGGTCATTAGTGGACCCTGGCTATTTTTGCTGCGAAGCTTTTTCCCTAACTGGCGCTTTTATCATGGGCCAGGGAATCAGCCGCGCTTATTCTGGCGCATTCACGATGAGAGTCAGCAATGGACTGAGTGGCAAATGTTCATGCCCCGAGCTGAATTTCATTTGAGCGACTGGTTGCATAACCCACGTAACAATCTCACCTTAGCGAATCAAAATCTGGTTGATCATTTGAGTGCGGATATTGTGGCGATGCCGGACGATGGTGATGTGCGCGATCTGGTCACCTATCGCTTAGTCATGCAGCTAGCGCGGCACCTCATTACCTGCGAGTTGCTCTCAACTTCGATCGCACTTCGGATAACACCGACGCACTATCAGTTTCAACTTCGATTGGTTCCTGCGTATGTAGAGCCCGATGAGGATATGGCCGTACTGACCTCACCAATGCTGAGCTGGCTGCCATGAATCTTTACCTTACCGTGCGCGCACTCGAGTGCTTGCTAGCGACCAGTTTGTTACTACAAACACTGGAATTTTTACGGTTGAGCCGCTTCGCTGATGCGCGTAGCGTGTGGTCGTGGCCGCTACAGCGTGGTGATGTGGCACATACCGCTGTCTGGCTGCAAAAGCTATTTGACTGGTTATTTCAAGAACGCGTGCATCAGGCACATTTGCTACTGCGTTTAGGTGCTGCGGCTAGTTTGTATGTTGGCGTCAGCATGGTTAGCGCGATTTTTCTTTTTGCGAGCTCACTAATCATACTCATACGCTGGCGCGGCGCATTTAATGGCGGAAGCGATTTCATGACTATGGTGGTGCTAACTGGATTATTGGTTTCTCAACTGGCACAGCCTTTTGTGGGGCCCGTCATCGCTTGGCGAGCAGGCCTATGGTACATCACGATTCACGCTATCTCGTCGTATTTCATTTCAGGCGCGATCAAGCTGATTAGCAGCGATTGGCGCAGCGGACGTGTACTGATACATTTTCTGGATGGCGGATTGTACGGACCCTTATCGGATCACAGCCTGTTCAGAAAAAAACCGATTGCCGTGATCGCCTCGTGGTCGTTCATTGTGTGGGAGTGTATGTTTCCACTCGCGCTGGCAGGGCCGCAATGGGCCATGCTCTGGTGCGGTGTCGCCGCCCTGTTTCACTTCTTAGTATTTCGATTTTTTGGATTAAATCGATTTTTTTGGGCGTGGGCTGCGAGCTTTCCAGCGATCATTTACTGCTCAACGCAGTGGTGAGGACGAGTCAATCTTATAGCTTGCCTTGCGCTGCCATCTCGCAAGCATCATTCATCGCGCGCGTCGCAACGTCTTCCAACCAAGACAAATCGACTTCGCTATGCGACTCGCAAAAAAACCATGGTTCGCGCGAATCAGGCTCCAGCATCACGCCATAGTCAATCAACTTCCATGCAAACGCACGGTAGAGATCACTATTGGTGATACGCCAGTCACGATAATTAGTGGGCACATTCGGTGTGAAATGAATACCCAGCATTGCGGGTGGGCCCGCGAAGGCATACTCAATACCTGCAGCAGTAAATACACGTCCTAATAAATCTTGAATTTGATTGCCGACCCGATTGACGGTGTTTAGCGCATCTGTATCGGATAAAATTTTCAAAGTCGCGTGTGCAGCCGATAAGGCAACTAAGTTACCGGTATAAGTTCCACCATGTACTACACCGCCGCGATTCGATCCCACCACATCCATCACTTCAGCACGACCACCAAATGCCGCAACGGGGTAACCATTACCCATGGCTTTAGCGTAACTGGTGAGATCGGCATAGATACCGTACAGCTCTTGCGCTCCGCCCTTGGCGACGCGAAAACCGGTTTTTACTTCATCGATAATCAGCATCGTGCCGTGCTCAGTACACAAATCGCGCAATCGTTGTAACCACGCTTGCGTGGCCGAGATACTGCCGGCGTTACCGATGATGGGTTCTAGCACCACACACGCAATTTGCTCACCGCGTTTAGCAAACAGCGCCTCAAGCATCTCGGTATCGTTAAGCACAATCAGATCAACCAAATTGCGCGCAGTAGCAGGAATGCCGCCACCAAAAGGAATCACCGACGGTGGAATGCTGCCTTTAGGATCCCAATGCTCGATATCGGATTTCCACATCATCTCGTCATACAAACCGTGAAAGCCGCCTTCGACAATCACGACCCGATCGCGCTTGGTATAGCCACGCGCTGTTCGCACAGCACCCATTACGGCCTCGGTACCCGAGTTTGCGAATCGCATCTTCTCTACATTCGGGCACATCGCTTTGATTTGTTTGACGACTTCGGTATCGAGCTCAGTGGCAAAACCCGATAAGGTACCGCGTTGTGTGATTTGATCAATCACGGCCTGATCTACGCGCTCATCGCGATAACCCAAAATGATAGGGCCATATCCCAAACGAAAATCAACGTAACGCTTACCATCGCAATCGGTTAACCAGCAGCCCTTGGATGACTCAACGAATACCGTACGATCGTCACCCCAATAGCGATAGTTTTCAGCCACGCCCTGAGGCATGTGCTGATGTGCTTCGGCCATCAGTTGTGATTGGCGTGTCAGTGGTTTAGCGGATGAATCCATAGTGCTCATGTTTATTTCGTTGCGGTAGTCGGCTCGCCGTGAGGTGGTCGCAATAACATGCCCACTCTATCTTCTAATAATTTAACCACATGCAGCTCAGCAGCAGATTCACCGTAGGTTTGAGCGGCTTGCTGAAACAATGATTCTACAAATTTTCCCATGGTGAGCTCATAGCCCTGACTGCGTGCAATGTCATTAATTAAACCAAGATCTTTGCAGCACAAAGCCAAGGAAAAACTAGGGTCGTAATTACCAGCAAAAATCGAAGGCACATCATGTTCTGCCACCCAGCTATTTCCTGCGCTCGATTTAATTGCTTCCCAAACTATCGGTAAAGGCACGCCGGCTTTGGCACCAAGCATCAATCCTTCACCAATTGCCGCGGCACTCACAAACCACAATAAATTAGTCAGAAGCTTAATAGTGGCGCCATTACCCGGTGCGCCCACATGGAAAATTTTTGTACCCAACACATCGAACAATGGGCGATGTTTTTCAAACACGGCGATATCACCACCGACAAAAATAGACAGACGACCTTCGGCGGCAGCATCAATCGCATTAGTCACCGGCGCTTCAAGAAAATCAATGCCACGTTGTTGGCAGGTATCAACTAACACCTTTACCAAATCAACCGCACTGGTGGTGGTATCGATAATGGTGGTGCCTGGACGCAGTGCTGCAATTAAGCCACCCTCACCTAACATGACTTCGCGCACTTGCGGCGGACCGGGCAAAGACGTCAGCACGATGTCCGCCTGCGAAGCGCCTTCGGCCAAACTGGCAGCAGCCTTAGCACCAAGCTTAATGAGGTTCGTAGTTTTCTCAACGGCTCGATCAAACACGGTCACGTCGTAACCAGCTTTGACTAAGTTGGCAGCCATGGGATTGCCCATGTTGCCGACTCCAACAAAAAACAGGCGCGGCTTTAGCGCTGCATTCTTACTCGCTGCATTCATTGATAGCTCAGGCCTTACGGAAGGAAATGAAATGACTGTACTGTCCTACATCACCATCGTGATGGAAACCATAGGCTCCCAGTAATTCACGTGCTTGGTCCCAACTATAGGTACGGTAGTTAATGGTTTGCGACATCACCACTTCTGCATCATCGGCGAGGTAGTAATGCTTGATAAAACCATGCTGCGCAGGTTCAATTTTTTGTGAATAGATCATGCCATTCGATACCGGCTTTTCATAATCATGATGCGGGCCTTGAATACCTAGTAGCAGCTTGCCACCGGAATTAACATGATCAGCCAGACGCGCCAGACCGCGATGATTATCTTCTTCATCGTACAGATGGCTGACCAAAAATGGCTCGTTATCACCATCAATCACAAAATACCAAACCCCGCCATAAGAGAATGCGAGGTCGTAAGTTTTTTTCAGGTCAAACTGCGTAATGTTCTGCAGCGAGAGGGAAATATTTGGAAATTTTTGCAGACGTTCTGACGCAATGGACAACATGGATTCGGTCAAATCCACGCCCATAATTTCCGTACTCGGATGATGCTGCCCAAGCTCTTCAAGTATCAAGCCTGTGCCGCAACCGACTTCAAGCACACTACCAAAGCTATTATCTCTAACGATATTTTCGACAATTTTTTTATAATCGTAATACCCCGACGTCATGATCAAATCATAGTACGCGGACATGTTCGTGTAATCACCCATTGCCTTTTCAACTCCCCCTGTAATAACAATCACCTGACAATCAACACGAAAAAAAACCAGCCACTAACATGCGGCTGGTGCTAGTTTCTAGTAGTGGTAAATCTCAGGCAAACTGTAATCGTCATTTTATTGTTTTGACTATTTCGACCGCAGCTCGTTGAAATCCATCTCCGCAAATACTCACTGAAGGTTTCAACAGTGGGCCTGAGTTTGGTTGGATTTTGCCGTCGGGTCAATCTTATTGAGTCTTTTTTTCAGTAAGAATATCTATTTAACAATCAACCGCAAACTAATTTTAAATGTGGCTTTCAGATAGCTGACATATAAAAAAACCTGCCAATAAAGGCAGGTTTTTTAAATTTAACTGACGATTCGAGTCGCGATTATTTTCCTCGCAAGCCATCAAAAACTTCGGCAAACCCAGGTTGGTTATGGTGACTGATCACCCCACGGGCGCCTTCAATAACGAGAGGCACGGGATAGCCTTTGAGCGTACCCACGATCATCTCGTTGATGACTTTATAAACTTGGCCTTCTTCGTCAATGATCTGACCAAGACGGTTTGCCATAGGGTCGAACACACCGTACGCCACGAAAACCCCAAGGAAGGTACCAACCAGCGCACCACCAATCAGCGCACCCAAAACCGGTGGCGGCTGGTCAATCGCGCCCATGGTCTTAACCACACCAAGAACGCAGGCCACGATACCCAGCGCAGGCAAAGCGCCCGCGATAGATGCCAGAGTGGCTTGGAATTTCATTTCATCGTGATGGTGGGTCTTGATCGCATTTTTCATCACGTCATCGACCGCATCTGCATCCAGATTACCCTGCGCGATAACGACCAAACGCAAGGTGTCGCAAATCATATGCACGATGGAGTGGTCTGCGGCCAGTTTGGGATATTCACCAAAAATTGCAGATGAGTCAGGACCTTCAACGTGGGCTTCAAGGGCCACAGCGCCCTCTTTTTTCATCACGTTGAGCAGTTTGCCCACCAGTAGAATCAGATCTAGATAGTCCT
Organism: Oxalobacteraceae bacterium; assembly: GCA_947454305.1. Taxonomy (GTDB): domain Bacteria; phylum Pseudomonadota; class Gammaproteobacteria; order Burkholderiales; family Burkholderiaceae_D; genus Pernthalerella. The sequence continues at coordinate 22,871 of CANGJE010000016.1, read as the reverse complement.
GCGGGGCCCACTTGGGACCCTTAATGCAGCGAACCATACCGCCAAAGGCACCTTTAAAAATGCCCATGCTATTTCCGATCAGCTGAGCGCCAATCGCAGAACCCACAATAATGAAGCCCTCAACCGGCGCGGACTTAATAATCGGAGCCATTTTGCCGCCCGCCATGATAAAGCCGCCAAAAACGCAGCCAAACACGACGGCAATTCCCACGAAAAATAACATCTGCCTCTCCTTGTGCTAGCCCTCAAGCGCCATTGCGATGCGGGCGCAGGGTATCGATTTGTATATCGACACACATCCTGATAATTAAAGCCTTCAACTGACAGATTACCAAGTAATTATTGCAATTGTGAAACAAAGTGAAGAATTGCGCCACCCTTATCGCTGATAGGTGGCGTAGCAAGCGATGGAATTGCTATTTTAAGAATAAACACCAAACGCCCATACATTGGCCCGTGATGGCTTGCAGAATAAAATCAAGCACGCCACCAATCAACATGGCGGGAACGCCCAGATACAGCAAGATGAGCAACCAACCCATGCCCGTCAGACGCGGACTGGGAATATCGTGGCCTAGTATGAGTTCACGAGGAGTCGAATTGAAAAAACGCTTTATCATGCGCTGCCTTTTTTTGATTCTTGCTTTGATTCTTGATTATAGCCACGTCGTAAACACATAGACCCATTGATGCACATACTCTGGAATCAGATCGATAGACCCGCATGGGATAACGCGCACGCTGAAGCAGGCGGCGCCCTGCAGCAAGACTGGGCCTATGGCACTAGCCTCACCGTGCCCGGTGTCACCTGCCATCGCGCAGAAGTGATACTCGACGTTGAAACGGTCGCGCTGGCACAGTTCATCTGCCGCCGCTATGGCTTTGTATTAAGCGTCGCGCTCTGCACCCGCGGGCCGCTGTGGCTTAAACCCTTAGCTGCAGATGTTCGTGCACGTATCTACCAACAACTTAAACGTAGCTTGCCACTGCCGCGACCGCGTCTAGCGTTGTTTTCACCCGAGATCACCGATCCCACTGATGCTAGCGTCGAGCGACTGATTCGTGTGATGACGGGTTACTCTACCTTGATGATCGATCTGACTCGATCCGGTGAACAATTGCGCGCAGAGCTGGACGCTCGGTGGCGCAATCGTTTAGGCGCTGCAGAAAAATCCGGGCTAACGATAGTTAACGACGAAGTCGCACCCGAGTATGTGAAATGGCTGCTCACTGAAGAGCAGGCACAGCGCGCGCAAAAATCATTTCATGGCTTGCCAGTAGCCTTTGTCGAGCGTTACATACAAGCGGGCACATCGACAAAACAAACGGCGTTAGTACTGCATGCAGAACATCAGGGAAAACGCATTGCCGCGATGCTTTTTTTACTTCATGGACGCGTCGCCACCTACCACATAGGTTGGGCAGATCAAACGGGACGTGAAACGAATGCACACAAACTTATACTCTGGCGCGCCTTTGAGATTTTGCGCGCGCGTGGAATAACTACGCTCGACATGGGTGGTGTGAACACGCATGATTTGCCGGGTATTTCTCGCTTTAAACTAGGCATGGGCGGCACGGTAGTAACCTTTGCCGGCATGTTTGTGTAGATGCTTTTATGCAGAAGCCGTTTTACTTAACAACAAACGGCGCTTGGTAAATCCACACAGGCTTGCCTTCGACATGCTCGACATGAGCATAGGGCTGTAATTCCAGCGCCGGAAATTCCAGACTCACCAGCCAGGCACCCGGCTTCAATTCAGCAACTGCTTTCGCAACCGCACGCGGCATAGTCTCGGGTCGCTGAAACAAATACACCATGTCAACCGTGGACCAATCGTCTTTCCACATATCGCCTTGCCGAATTGTGGCCCAAGGACACAGCAAGCCTGTTAGTACGCGTAATGGCCAGCTCCACTCGGTACCCGCAAGACGGGCTTGCGGAAAAGCAGACCGTAGCGCACGCAAACCATGTCCCAGGCCGCAACCCGCATCCAGAATGCTAGCGCCTTCAGCCAGCCGTACCTGTTGCGAAAGATTAGAGAGCGCAGTTGCTGGAGTAGGAAACAGCGGTGCATCGCTCCAGGCATTCATGGGATACACCAAAGCGATGATCACCAAAGGTATTAACCATGCCCAACCGGGGATAGACACTCCACCTGAGAGCAACAACGACAAAGGAAATCCGGCGGCAATAGCTAAACGTCGCCAAGGCGTACTTGCCAGCACACTGGATAGCGCGCCCAGCAAAGCACAAGCACCAATAGCCCACCAGACATCCCAGTGTGCTCGCTGCAAAAATGAAAAAAGCAGCCAACTAGCCGCCCAAACAAGCAGCGCGGGAATGGGCCAACTCAGCAGGTGATTTTTTTTAATTAACACGTGCGAGATTATAGACGGGAGAGCTAAGACACCCAACCTACGAACTCTCACCAAGACAAGGTATGATTCGGCCAGCTCGCTCTAACAAAACCTAACTGGGAGATACACATGAAAGTTAAACAAATTCTCACTGGCGTGGAATTAGTGATTGCCGACCTCGAAGTCGAACTGAATGGAGCGTTGCGATCGAATCACACGCTGTGCGCACTACTCACTGATGAAAATCAGCGTGAAGTACTGATACCGCTGAATACGCCGGACGGACGCCCGATTTTTATGAATCCTGAAAATGCCATCGCAGATAGCAACACTCACTAATCGCGTTAAGAGCAAATCGTTTCTAAGGATAGGCGCTATGGCTTAATTGCCAGCGACCGTTAAGGATGCATCAAAGAAAGCGCTAAAGAGATCGTTAGAGAAAGCGGTCGAGTAATCGACGTGACATGCGATCCAACGCACGCATATCCAACACACGATACGTCACGCCGTGGCTGTCTGTGACTAGCAGCCCGTTGCCGCGCAACCGACGTATGTCTTCCTCGCCTTTCAGCACAAAACTACTCATACCGCGGTCGGTACGCACCGACCATGTGGTTGGCGTTGAAAAGGTAGACACCGAAACAAGTCGCTCTATCACCGGGATGAACTCACGCTGAGCAATTTCTTCTAAAACAAACTGTCGTGTTTCAGGATCAAGATCGGATAGCGCAGGAATAAATGCCAGCTCGTGACCTTCAGTGCTAACTAACGATAAATGCTCACCGGGTGAATCAATAGGAAATGCCTGAACTGGGGTTACACCCTCGTGTTGATGCCCCAACTCATCAATAAACACCAAAGTACCATGCGCATCTTTCACCAAGCGATGCACATCAGCACGAAAAGGTTTACCGCCATCCTCATCAATCACGATGTCACCTTGGTCAGTGGAATATGCAGGCGTGGTGGTTCTTTGTCTTCAGTATCGACGTTGCGTGCTTGTGCTTCGTACAAACGCCAGTAGGCACCGCGTGCTTCTATTAACTGATCGTGCGAACCAACTTCAACGATTTCACCACGATCGAGCACCACTAAACGATCGGCACGACGTAAGGTCGATAATCTGTGAGCGATAGCGATGGTGGTACGACCTTGAACCAAGTTATCCAGCGCTTTTTGAATTTCTTTTTCGGTTGCTGTATCCACGCTCGACGTCGCCTCATCCAGCATCAGTATGCGCGGATTGATCAGCAAAGCGCGCGCAATCGAAATACGTTGACGCTCACCACCTGATAAACCCTGTCCACGCTCCCCAACAATAGAGTCGTAACCATGACGCAGACGTAAAATAAATTCATGCGCATGCGCAGCACGAGCAGCCGCCACAATTTCTGCACGCGTTGCATCAGGCTTACCGTAGGCAATATTTTCAGCGATGGTGCCGTGAAATAAGAAAGGCTCTTGCAGCACTAATCCGATATGACGACGGTAGTCTGCTACCGAGTAGCGCCGAACATCGACGCCGTCCACATGAATCCCGCCTTCGTTCACATCGTAAAACCGGCAAATGAGATTAACCAACGTGCTTTTGCCCGAGCCGCTATGCCCTACCAAACCGATCATTTCACCAGGTTTAATATCAAGACTGACGCCTTCAAGAATACGGCGACTGCCATGTCGGAAGCTCACATCCCGAATCGAAATAGCACCTTCAACACGGCTGACTCGAATCGGATTGGTTGGCTCGGGAACACTGGAGCTATGATCAAGAATATCAAAAATTCGTTTAGCACCCGCCGCCGCTTTTTGCGTGTGCGACACAATGCGACTCATGGAATCCAGTCGACCATAGAAGCGGCCGATGTAGGCAATGAATGCCACCAGTACACCCACGGTTACGCCGTGATGCATGACTAACCAAATGCCAAAACCCCACACCACCAGCAAACCTACTTCAGTCAGCATCGTGACCGTCGGTGCAAACAAACTCCAGGTCCGATTGAGTTTGTCGTTCACCATCAGATTGTGTTGATTAGCTTCGCGAAAACGTTGTGATTCACGCGACTCTTGAGCAAACGCTTTGACGACGCGAATACCAGGGATGGTATCGGCCAGCACATTCGTGACATCGCCCCAGATACGATCAATTTTTTCAAAGCCGGTACGCAAACGATCGCGCACCGAGTGAATCATCCACGCAATCAACGGCAGAGGTAACAGCGTCACAATCGTCAGCCAGGGATTGATAGAAAACAGAATCACGGCGGTCATGATCAACAGCAGCACGTCGGTGGCGAAATCGAGTGCGTGCAGTGAAAGGAATACGCAAATGCGATCGGACTCATTACCAATCCGCGCGATCAAATCGCCGGTACGCTTAGCGCCAAAATATTCCAGACTAAGCTGCATGAGGTGATCAAAGGTCGCAGTACGTAAATGCGCACCAATTCGCTCTGAGACCAGCGCTAGCAAATACGTTCGCCACCAACCCAAAATCCACGCAGTAAGTGCTGCAGCTAGCAGGCCCGACAAATAAATCAATACATCATGGGTGTCGATCTGCTCACCAGTGTGGGTCGGGATCAAGATCTCGTCCATCAGCGGGATGGACAAATAAGGCGGAACCAAGGTCGCGGCAGTCGCAGCCAAGGTTAAGAAAAACCCGAGCAACAACTGCATTTTGTAAGGCTTAGCGAAACGCCACAAACGGAACAAGACCCATGTCGACACAGGCTCAAGCAGCTCGCGATGACAGGTTGGACATTCTTCCGTTTCATCCGGCAGCGGCGACTGGCAGCTCGGGCATAGCGCGACACCGTCATCGTCGGGAATGGCCTGTCCAGCTTGGCTAGCTTCGAGTCGTTCGTATTGGCGCAGCAGTCGTATCGCGCCGACTTCCTGCTCTAAGGTAAATCGCCAGCGCACCAGACAACTTTGCGCATCATGCAAAGACAGCGTTCCTACGCCGGCATGGTCACTGTGCTCGAGCTTCATACCGGGCTGCAGCGGCCAGCTGATCCACCGTCCGCCAGCTGAATCGCTTATCATTCGTTGATTGGTTAGCAAAACGCGGCTGGTTGCAAAGCGCATCTCTGCGTCTAGATCCGGCTCCATCGTGGCAAGAATGGTCTCCCCTTCATGAAGCTCTGGCTTAGAACGAAGGCTATCCGTCTGCACAGCGAGTGAGTCAGGAACCGGAATGGATGAAGCGCTTGGCGGCATGTGTTGGAGTTTTAAGGCAGTGAAATTCCGTGGTATCGCAAAATATCAGTCTCGGTTTCTGCAGTTGGCACGACTAAGCTGATCTCATTAGCAACACGAATTGTCGCCGAAGTCAGCCTGCCCGTCCAATAAGCCCTCTATATTACCTTGTGTCCGGCCCTAGCTCTCTATGAACGCCCCCAATAAAGACGCCCTTACCCCTCCTTCACCACTGGGATTGGAGATTGTAAAAATCACCTACCTCAAGGGTCCCAACATGTGGACCTACACCGAGGCGCTGGAAGCCTGGCTCGATCTGGGCATCTTGGAAGACTGGCCCAGCAACCGAATTCCCGGCTTTGTCGATCGCCTGCTCGACGTCATGCCTTCAATTGGCGCGCATTTTTGCAGCCCGGGAGTGCCCAACGGGTTTCTGATGCGCTTGCGCGAGGGGACGTGGATGGGCCATGTACTAGAACATATCGTTATTGAATTATTAGAAGCCGCGGGACTGGAAGCAGGCTTTGGCCAAACCCGAGAAACCATACGCTCAGGCTTGTATCGCATGGTATTTCGGGTGCCGAATGAAAAAATTGGTCGGGTCGCCCTCAAAGCGGGCCATGAATTGCTGCACGCCGTGCTTAACAATCAACCCTATGATGTAGCGGCTGCGGTCGATGATATCGGTGACTACATTGACGGTCGCTATCTTGGCCCCAGCACCGCGCACATTGTTAAAAGCGCCACCCTGCGAAAAATCCCGCACATACGACTGAATGATGGCAACCTAGTTCAGCTCGGTTATGGCGCACGTCAAATTCGTATCTGGACTGCAGAAACTGATCTCACCAGCGCAATCGCCGAAGGCATCGCCGGCGAAAAAGATCTCACCAAAGCGCTGCTGAAAAGTTGTGGTGTACCCGTACCGAAAGGCGAGCTGGCTGAAAGTGCAGAAGATGCCTGGCGCGCGGCACAAGATTTAGGCATGCCCGTCGTTGTCAAACCGACCGATGGCAATCGTGGTCGAGGTGTGATGGTTAATCTCTCGCAACGCGAAGAAATCGAAAAAGCCTGGCACATCGCGAAAGTAGAAGGCAGCGATGTGATCGTTGAAAACTACATCGAAGGTGATGAGCATCGAGTGCTAGTCGTCGGTGGCAAAGTCGTTGCGGCCTGTCGCGGTGAAACTGCGTGGGTGCTAGGTGATGGAAAATCGTCTATTCAGCAACTGGTTGACACTCAGATCAACAATGACCCGCGTCGTGGCAACTCTGATATTCACCCTCTAGAAACGGTTCAGATACGCAGCGTTGTACTGGCCAATTTAGAGCGACAAGGTTTAGGCCCTGATTCCGTGCCCGACCTCGGTCGTCGCGTGCTGGTATCAGCGAATGGAAATCATGCGATCGATTGTACTGATGACTTACATCCAGCAGTCGCTCACATTTGCACGCTCGCTGCGAAAGTTGTGGGGCTCGATATTGCTGGCATTGATCTCGTGTGCCGCGATATTCGCCAACCTCTGGCTGGACAAGGTGGCGCGATCGTCGAGGTAAATGCTGGCCCCAGCCTCTTGATGCACTTAAACCCTGCGCAAGGTCAGCCACGTCCAGTGGGACAATCTATCTTGAATCATTTATTCCCAGACGATACCAATGGCAGTATTCCTATCGTCGGCGTCTCCGGTAGTTTGCACAACAATCAAATTGCGATGGTCGTGGCCTGGCTTTTACAACTCTCGGGACACCAAGTCGGACTTGCTTGTCGCGATGGTTTGTTTGTCGGTAAACGCAAGCTGCAAAATCTGGACGATACCGTTTGGGAATCGGGACGACGTTTACTCATTAATCGCAATGTTGAAGCCGCCGTTTTTGAAACCGATCCGATTACGCTGCTGACCGAAGGTCTTCCGTATGATCGCTGCCAGGTAGGTATTGTGACGGACAGCTTCCCCGTGCCGGGTCTGGATGATCATCTGATGCCTGAAGCTGAGCATCGCTTCAAAATTCTGCGAACACAAGTCGATGTTGTCTTACCTTCTGGCGTTGCGGTTCTGAATGCGGCAGATACCACCGTGCTTGATATGGCCAAACTCTGCGACGGCGATGTGATCCTTTACGCAATCGATGGTCAACACCCCGCTTTAATTGCGCATCGCGCCGAGGGTAAGCGTACTGTTTTCATGCGCGATGACATCGTTGTCCAAGATGATGGACGCCATCGTTTTGAACTCGTCGTTAAAAATGATTTGCCCGAGGTGGTTCGTACAATGCCCGACGATGTGCTGCTCGCTTCTGTGGGTGCCGGATTGGCGCTCGCGATGGAGGCCGATACGATTGCCACCGCCCTTAAAACATTCGAACCCTTACATTCTGGTCATAAGCTCACTGCTTAATGCGTAACAGAGACTGAATACATCCATGGAATTGATACAAACTCGAGCCCTCAGAGGCCCTAATCTTTGGAGTCGCTATACCGCCCTGGAAGTCGAGGTGCGGTGCACTCCGCAAGAATGCGCACTTGATGCTGTGAATGGTTACATTGAGACTCTGTTAAGCACCTGCCCTGGCATAGGCACACTAGGCGCGACGGGTTATCAGGGGCCACTCACTGTGGCTCATGCACTCGAAGCGACGCTGCTTGCATTACAAGCGCAAGCCGGTTGTCCGGTCAGCTTTAGCTGCACTAACGCGACACCTGTCACCGGCGTATTTCAAGTGGTGGTTGAATACAGCGAAGAAGATGTCGGTCGTCTCGCGCTGAAGATGACTAAAGAGATCCTTGAACATGTGTGGTCAGCGTGCACCAACGCAGCAGACAAAAAATCAACCGCCCCCGATACATCGGCGATGATTTCTCAGCTGCGTGAGATGGATGAAGATTTGCGACTCGGACCCAGCACCGGTTCTATTGTTACTGCAGCCGTTGCGCGAGGTATTCCGTTTCGACGTCTCACTCAAGGCAGCTTGGTTCAATTGGGCTGGGGTGTACGTCAACGTCGCATACAAGCGGCTGAAGTTGATTCCACCAGCGCAGTCGCAGAAACCATCGCCCAAGACAAAGACCTCACTAAACAACTACTTCACTCAGCAGGTGTACCCGTTCCTCGCGGAGCACCTGTGCATACCTTAGAAGAAGCATGGGAAGTCGCGCAACGCATAGGTTTTCCGGTCGTCGTGAAACCACAAAATGGTAGTCAGGGTAAAGGCGTTACAGTCAACATTCAAACGCGCGAACAACTCGAGCAAGCCTTTCCCAGTGCTACCGGAAAAGGGGCAGTGCTAGTTGAAAAATTTTTCCCAGGCAGTGATTATCGACTGCTCGTTGTTGGTAGCAAGTTAATCGCTGCTGCACGCCGTGATCCACCACAAGTGATTGGTGATGCTGAACATACCGTACGCGCATTGGTTGACATCGTGAACGCTGACCCGCGTCGTGGTGATGGCCATGCCACTCCACTGACAAAAATTCGTTTCGATGACATCGCGATTGCCTGTTTATCTGATCAAGGATTAACGCCCGATTCCATTCCTGAAAAAGGTCGGCGTGTTGTGCTTCGCAACAATGCCAACCTGAGCACCGGTGGCGCAGCAACCGATGTGACCGATGATGTACATCCTGAAGTAGCCGCGCATGCAATTGATGCGGCAGGCATGATAGGTTTACATGTGTGTGGCGTTGATATTGTGTGTGAAAACATCACTCGACCTTTAGAAGAACAAAACGGTGGCGTGGTTGAAGTGAACGCAGCGCCGGGTTTACGCATGCATCTGAACCCCTCATTCGGTAAAGGCCGCAACATCGGCGCCGCCGTGATGGACATGATGTTTGAATCGAATGACGATGGACGTATTCCCGTCGTTGCTGTCTCTGGCGTGAATGGCAAAACCACTACCACTCGTCTCATTGCTCATGTACTTACCACTAGTGGCTTGTGCGTTGGCATGACCAACACCGATGGTGTATTCGTGGGCGGACTCCAAACCGATAGCGGTGACTGCAGTGGCCCTAAGAGTGCGCGCAATGTACTAGCTCATCCGCACGTGCAAGCTGCTGTACTCGAAACTGCGCGTGGCGGTGTACTTCGCGAAGGACTTGGATTTGATAAATGTGCGGTTGCTGTCGTCACCAATATAGGTGAAGGCGATCATCTGGGCATGAATCATATTCACACTCCCGAAGATGTCTCACGCGTTAAGCAAATCGTCGTTCAAAACGTGGCGCCGAATGGTTACGCCGTGTTGAATGCCGCCGATCCTTTGGTCGCTGCTATGTCACCTCATTGCGCAGGCAAAATTATATTTTTCGCACAAAGTGCGCAGCATCCACTGATCGTCTCGCATCGTGCGCGCGGCCATCGCGTTGTGTTTGTTGAAGATGGCCACGTGGTTGCCACTGAAGGTTCATTGCAACAACGACTGTCACTCACCGATGTGCCATTAACCGCAGGTGGATTATTAAACTTTCAGATCGAAAATACATTAGCCGCTGTCGGTGCTTGCTGGGCACTCGATATGCCTTGGCCATCGATCGTCGAAGGTATTTGTAGCTTCCATAACGATAGCGCTAACGCTCCCGGACGATTTAATTTGATGACCTATCGCGACGCCACCATCGTCGCCGACTACGGTCATAACCCACATGCTATGCGCGCACTGGTGGTGGCCTTCGATGCACTGCCTGCGACAGAAACAACCAAGCGCACTGTCATCATCAGCGGTGCTGGTGATAGACGCGATGAAGACCTGCGTGAACTCACACGCGTTTTAGGCGATGCGTTTGATAATGTCATCTTGTTTGAAGATGCCTGCCAGCGTGGCCGCGAAGACGGCGAAGTGATTGCCTTACTGCGCCAAGGATTGGAAGGTGCACAACGCGCTAGCCATGTGGAAGAACTGCGTGGCGAGTTTATTGCTATTGATCGTGGGCTAGCTATGCTGAAACCTGGTGATCAATGCTTAGTGCTAGTCGATCAAGTGCAAGAAGCTTTAGATCACTTGAAGCAGCGCGTGACAGAAGGATAAGTCAAGGACAAACCAAGGCTAAGAAGCGACGGCAGGCCGACACCCTTCACACCCCTAGGTAGATAGAGCGGCAAAATCTTGCCGCTCTATAGGCTAATAACTGCCAATATCCTTGCAAAAAAGCTTCAGACCCACCCCTTCATTACATGGTGCGTATCTTGCTACACAGCTGACTCCTAAAGGGTTCGTCCAACTATGGGCGTCACATATTATGGTTACCAGCGTATCGAATAGCACTACAGCACAGGTTGCCGCGAGCAATAGCTTGCCCAATATCGCTCAAATCAGGGCCGACCTCACGGCCGCCTTGATCAGTGCGGGTGTGAGCAACGCTAGCGAAAAAGATCTCACCCCCAAGGGCTTTCCTGATGGGGTGTCGTGGACCGATGCCTATCGAATGGTGACTAAGCGGGTGGAGGATAACAATCCTAAAACCCCTGGCACTTTGGTGCTCTCTCAGGATCTACTGACCCGAACCCTATCTGGCGCACAAACACTAAAAAATTTAGGTATCACTAGCCTTTCGCGATTCCCGCGCGGTACCAGCGTGATGGGTGCGATCGATCAGACCATGCAAGACAAATCCAATGGGATTTTGGCGTCTACACTGGCGCAAGCAGGTATTTACGATCTCACCGCATTCCCTACAGGTACCACCGCCTATCAAGCGTTTAAATTAATTGAAGATCCCGCTAACCCGGGCAAGATATCTACCGACACCTTTAAAGAATACAAAGATGCTTATGCCGCCCTAACTAGTCTGGGCATAACGTCTTTACAAAATTTTCCGCGAGCTTTCACGGCCATTGAAGCAAAAAATCTCCTGGAGCCCAAATCCGATTTGATGTTGAAGATGGTTGGTGTTGATAAATCTCTGTTTAAGGATTCATCGCTTTCATCACTACGCGGATTATCAATTTTATCCAAGCTGCCTAATTCAATTGATGAACTCAACAGCCTGCCTTCAGGCACGACATCAGATCAATTGGCAATGCAAGCAAATGCCGCTAAAAAGTTGGTTACCATGGGCTACGACGATCTGAGTGGCTTTAGCAAGATGGCTTCGTTCGCAGGCACAACCGCCACTCCCGTATTAGCACTTGCAGCCGTGATGGGCTCACCCAAAGCTGCTGATCTTCCCCACCCTACTTCGACCAGCACCGAGCGCTACTTCCAAAGTACTATGGCACCCGTGTTAAAAAGTTACGGCACACCGAATAAGATAACGACAACCATATTAGCCAAGCCACCCGGCGCACGCGTCTATCCTAACCACCTGCCCCCGACAAAAATTGTCACAGCTGCTCAAGTACTAGCTTTTAACCTTGCCTACTGGGGTAAAAAATAAATAGGTGGGTAAATACTAGTCACATGAAAATTTCATGGCCCGCTAGCACTGCTGTGCGACGTGAGTTCAAGTGAAACTACGAGTTATCTTCGAACTGTGAAAATAAAAATATCTCGCTCTTAGTTGATCAATAACTTCTTAAAATATTTTCAAATCAATAATTTTTTGATATTCGATTTCAATCATGTGCAGACCAATTTCAAAAAAATCCCCCAATTAGGTTAGAATCAAGCAACTGTCCGCATGTCGTTCGATCAGCAGAACGAGTGGCTGATTAACGAGGTAAATCGTATGCTTTGGTTGGTTAGGGTCGCACTTAAGCGGCCGTACACATTTGTTGTCCTTGCATTACTCATTCTGATTTTTGGGCCTCTAGCAGCACTGCGTACACCCACCGATATTTTCCCGGACATCAAAATCCCCGTTGTTGCTGCTGTATGGACTTATACCGGCTTACCTGCCGAAGATATGTCCGGTCGGATCGTGTATTTCTATGAACGCAGCCTGAGTACGACCGTCAACGACATCGAACACATCGAGTCACAGTCGTTGCCAGGCTTCGGTATCGTAAAGATTTTTTTTCAACCCAATGTAGACATTCGCACAGCAACGGCCCAAGTCACATCAATTTCCCAAACCGTACTGAAGCAAATGCCACCCGGGATCACGCCTCCCGTCATCCTGAACTACAACGCTTCAACGGTACCCATTCTCCAGCTCGCGCTATCGGGTAAAGGAATCCCTGAACAAAAGCTGTTTGACTACGGGCAAAATTTTATTCGTCCCAAGCTCGCTACCGTTCCTGGCACAGCCATTCCCTCCCCCTACGGTGGAAAAGTTCGACAAGTTCAAATCGATCTCAATCCCAAGGCAATGTCGGCAGCAAAAGTATCTGCACAAGATGTGCAAAATGCACTTGCTTCGCAAACTCAAATTATCCCAGCAGGTACCCAAAAAATTGGAACGACTGAGTACAGTATCAAGCTCAACAACAGCCCAAAAGAGATCGAAGAGTTGAACCTCATTCCCGTAAAATCTATCGGCGATAAGATTATTTTTTTGCGTGATATCGCCAGTGTTCGCGATGGCAATCCTCCGCAAACAAATATCGTACGGGTAGAAGGCAATCGAGCTGTTCTGATGTCGATACTCAAAAATGGTGCGGCATCAACTATTGACATCGTTAACAAAGTACGCGGGATTCTTCCCCTGATAGCAGAAAGTCTACCGCCATCGCTGAAGATTGACCCCATTGGTGATCAGTCAGTATTCGTCAAAGCAGCCATCACCGGTGTCGCTGAGGAGGCCGTGATCGCAGCTTGTTTAACGAGCTTAATGATTTTGTTATTTCTGGGGAGTTGGCGCTCAACCGTGATCATCGCTGTGTCAATACCACTGGCCATACTTTCATCGATTGTGGCACTAAGCGCTATTGGCCAAACGCTGAATCTTATGACGTTAGGCGGACTCGCATTAGCTGTCGGAATTTTAGTAGACGATGCAACCGTAACCATCGAAAATATTAATTGGCATTTAGAACAAGGCAAGTCAGTACAAAATGCCATCCTCGATGGCGCTCAGCAAATCGTAGCCCCAGCCTTTGTTTCTCTGTTATGCATTTGTATCGTATTCGTACCGATGTTTTTTCTCGATGGGTTAGCAGGATTTCTCTTCATGCCTATGGCTGAAGCGGTAATTTTTGCGATGATTGCTTCATTTATTTTGTCGCGTACTCTGGTTCCGACCATGGCCGCCTACCTACTGCGCCCACACAAACTTGCTCACACCGAAGATGACTGGGGACTAGAGCCAGGACATGCGCTAAAGGCAAATAAAAAAAATCCTCTGGTCCGTTTTCAACAAGCTTTTGAACGAATATTTACTAATTTTCGACTAGGCTATTTCAGCTGGCTAACCGCTGCTATGTCAACACGTCGACGTTTTTTAATCATTTTCTTTGCAGCCGTATTTCTGTCCCTCTTGCTCGTCCCCACCTTAGGCAGAGATTTTTTTCCCTCTGTGGACACTGGACAAATTAAATTGCACGCGCGAGCACCAGTCGGCACGCGCATAGAAGAAACAGCACGAATTTTTGACAATATTGAAAAAACCATTCGAGACGTCATACCGCCTGACGAAATTGCTAGCATCGTCGATAACCTAGGTCTCCCTATCAGTACAGTCAATCAGGCATACAACAATACCGGCACCATAGGTGCGCAAGACGGGGATATCCTGATTAAGCTAACGGAAAAACACCATCCGACAGATGAATACATACTTCAACTGCGTCAGAGATTAAACCGCGAGTACCCTGGAACGACTTTCTCTTTCCTACCTGCAGACATCATTAGTCAAATTCTTAATTTTGGCGCGCCTGCTCCGATAGATATTCAGGTAGCTGGCCCCAACGAAGCAGAGAACATCGCATATGCACAAATGCTGCTGCGTGAAATAAGCCGTATACCCGGCATTTCGGATGCTCGCATACAGCAAGCGAATAATTTACCTCAACTACTAATCGACGTAGACCGTACCAGAGCCAAGCGACTCGGTGTCACTGAGCGCGATGTCACCAACAGTTTGGTGGTTAATTTGTCGGGTAGTGGTCAGGTTGCGCCAAGCTTCTGGCTCAACAAAAAAAGTGGCGTCTCGTATCCCATCGTCGCGCAAACTCCCGAATACCAGCTTCAAACACTGAGTGATCTAGAAAATATTCCTATCGTCGGCTCAGAGCAACGCGAACCACAAATGCTCGGTGGTATCGCACAAATACGTCGTAGCAGTACCGCAGCTGTGATCTCACATTACGCAGTGCAGCCTGTAATTGATATTTACGCCACTAAACAACTGCGCGACTTAGGCGGAGTCGCCAAAGATATTCAGGCTATGCTGAAATCACATGAAAACGAACGACCCAAAGGCGCAACGATTACGCTTCGTGGACAAGTGCAAACCATGAATACAGCATTCACTGGATTACTTTTTGGCCTTCTGGCCGCGACGGTACTCATTTATCTTTTAATTGTGGTGAATTTTCAATCATGGACTGATCCATTCATCGTCATCGCCGCGCTGCCCGCTGCGCTCGCTGGCATCGTGTGGATGTTAACGGCTACGCACACCACTCTTTCAGTGCCTGCACTTACTGGAGCAATCATGTGCCTTGGGGTTGCAACAGCAAACAGCATTCTTGTCATTAGCCTGGCGCGTGAACGACTTGCAGCGACTGGCGATCCAACTCGCTCTGCCATGGAATCTGGATTCGCTCGCTTTCGACCAGTTCTCATGACAGCGCTGGCGATGATCATAGGCATGCTACCGATGGCACTGGGTTTAGGTGATGGCGGTGAGCAAAATGCTCCGCTAGGTCGAGCTGTAATCGGCGGCCTTCTGTTTGCCACCTTTGCTACTTTATTCTTAGTACCTGTTCTATTTAGCCTGCTACACAAAAAATTTAACCCGAGCGACGCAGGAGATAATCGTGAGTTCGCATGAAATCCATACACCCACTAATGTGAAAATTGCTCGTGGGCTTAAGACAGTGTTCGCTACAGCCGTTGCACTTGCAATTGGCCTAGTGATTGGTAGCTTACAATCGCGCAGCTCAGATGCGAAGACTCTCGCAAAACTAACGCTTGAAAACGCAGTTCCAACAGTAGCGTTGATCGCTCAAAACGACACATCTGAGATACCTAAACTTGTTTTACCTGGCACATTGCAGGCCTACGTATCTGCTCCGATTCACGCACGAGTATCAGGGTATTTAAAAAGTTGGTCAGTCGATATTGGATCCCCCGTAAAAGCCGGACAAGTCATGGCGGAAATCGATACACCTGAACTCGACCAACAATTAATGCAAACCGAAGCGAGCCTTGATACAGCAAAGGCGCATTCGAAGCTGGCCGACTTGACGGCCAATCGCTGGCAAGCCATGTTAAAGAATGACTCAGTATCTCAACAAGAAACCGATGAAAAAATTGGCGATGCTTCAGCTAAGCAGTCCATAGTCTCGGCGACCCAAGCGAATGTTGAAAGAATGCGTGCGCTGCGTTCTTTCAAACGAGTTACGGCACCTTTTTCTGGCGTGGTCGTTTCAAGAAAAATCGATGTGGGTGATTTAATAAATGCAGGAGCTCAAAATGGTCATGAGTTGTTTTCGATTGCTGATGTACACAAGCTAAGACTGTATGTGAACGCACCTCAAAGCTACGCAAATCGCATCCGCCCAGGAATGGTCGCGTCGCTGGAAGTGAATGAACATCCTTCTGAGCGATTTAACGCACGTGTAGTCGCCAATTCACGCTCCGTCAACGAAGCCTCTGGCACAGTATTAGTACAACTCGAAGTCGCAAATAGCGACGGCAAGCTCATGCCGGGTGATTTTGCTTCCGTTAGTTTTACTGTAGAGCGCACTCACAATTCTCACTTGCTGCCGGCCAGCGCATTTTTATTCCGCTCAGTAGGGCCACAAATTGCTACCGTCAATAGCGATCAGCGGATTAAATTCCATACTGTGCGCATTGGAAGAGATCTTGGACAGTCACTCGAAGTAGTGGCTGGCTTAGAAGGACTTTTGCCTGATGAGCACATCGTCGATCTTCCGCCGGAAATTTTGGCTGAAAATGACAAAGTCCGTGTAAAGCAAACCTCGCCTTCTTCTGCAGAGATTAAAAATAAATGAAGAAAGCGGCATTAATGGTTATCGCGGCAATGTTGTTGCTGAATGGCTGCTCCACTCAGTCTGACTACAAGGCACCGGTATTTGAATTAAAAAATGACGCATGGTCATCAGAATGGCAAGTAGCTACACCTGCAGATGACCAACCGCGAGGACCTTGGTGGGAAGCCTTTAGCGATCCCAATATGAATGCGCTTCAGCAGCGCATTGATACGGGCAACTTGACGCTGGCTTCAGCACTATCACGATTCAATCAGGCTAATGCGCTTGCCAGTCAAGCACGCGCGCAACAATTACCTACAGTCGATGTGGCAGGGAGTGTTCTGAGAAACAGACAATCGGACGACCGTCCACTGCGTGGCGCAACACAACCCGCACTCTACAGCTCAAACACCATCAGCTCAGTAGCTACTTATGAAATAGATCTGTGGGGGCGCGTTAAAAATTTAGTGGCTGCCAACGAGGCACAGGCACAAGTAGCGGCAGCAGAAATGGAGACTTTGCGTCTCAGCTTGCACGCTTTGCTCGCCGATCACTATGTCGCGCTTCGTGGCGTGGATGCGCAACTTCGACTGTTTGAAAAAACAATCAACAATTATCAACGGGCCTTGTTACTGACTAAAAATCGACACGAAGGCGGTATTGCTTCGGGCCTGGATGTATCGCGCGCTGAAACCCAATTAAGTTTAGCTCGAGCTCAACTTGCAGAGCTGGGAGCACAGCGAGCACTACATCTACACGCGATTGCTGTACTTATCGGCGAACCACCGCAAACGTTCCAACTACCATCGCACGAAGTAGTAGTGAATCTACCTGATGTGCCGGTAGGTGTTCCGTCTACCCTGTTGCAACGTCGACCTGACGTGGCAGCCGCTGAGAGAAAAATGGCTGCAGCTCACGCTCGTGTCGGGCTTGCGCGGACCGCATTTTTCCCTACGTTTTCTTTGGGTTTGCAAGCGGGCTTTCAAAATACCGGCGGCGGGTCTTGGCTGACAGCACCTAACAGTTTTTGGACTTGGGGTCCGATGACCGTATTTAATTTGTTTGATGGCGGTGCTCGTAAAGCCCAAGTCGCACAAGCTGTGGCAACCCTTGATCAAGCCAGTGCAGATTATCGGGCCACCGTGCTTACTGCCTACCAGCAGGTCGAAGATGAAATGGCCAAGCTTCGCACTTACGGCGCAGGAATGAATGAACTCACCCAAGCTACTGTTTCTGCTGAACGCGCATCCTCGTTGGCGCTGTCTCGATATCGTGATGGAGCAGTAACGTATCTAGATGTAATCAATGCCCAGACAATATTGCTGCAATCGCAGCGCGACTTAATGACATTACAGACTAAACGTCTATCGTCTGGCATTGGGCTGGTTCGTGCACTAGGTGGCGGCTGGAATACCCCATAAACTTTCATTGAAAGTTCTAAGTCATCCGCTCAAAAGAACATTGAAAAATCAATGTTTGAGAATTTTTCGCGCCTAAACACCCAAGGCTTCATTCCGCATCGTCAGATTGCTCGCCAGGCTGGTATGGGTTGAGCGTTTCTTCGCCAAGGCAAAAAATTATCTAATAATAAATTTATTTAATTAAGCACATTAAAAGTACAAATTAACCTGTCTGAGTGGCTCCCATGAAAAAAACCAATAGTAAATACAAAGCATCCCTAGCTAGCATCCTTGCGCTTTTCTTCGCACACAGCAATTTTGCAACGGCTGATGACGCCATCAAAAGACTGCTTGAACTGCAGTTAAAAAAAGGCATCATCACTCAGCAGGAATATGATGAATTCATGGAGGTGACCAACTCGGCTGTGCAACAAACACCGGCCCGGGTCGAGGCACCGACTAAATCGAACAAATCCACGAATGTCGCAAATGCAGCCGCACCCATCGATGGCACACAAGGGGTGTCACTAATTGACAATGACTCTCTAAAACTCGAAGTGTTTGGAACCGTCGATGTTTCCGTCGGCTATACCAGCCAATCACTCGTTCCTAGCGGTGAAATGCCGACGTCGATCGGGCCTTGGATATCGGGCGGGGTTAAATACCCTACTACGACTTTCATACCGGGTTATCCATCTTCGAATATGGGATCCCAGGCTGGGTTGTTTAATAGCGCTCTCTCAACTTCGTCGTGGGGTATTAAGGCCAGCAGAGATCTCGGCGAAGGTAAAAAAGCATTCATTCTTTTGGATTCAGCGTTTAATCCGGTGACTGGGCAGTTGATCGACCAAGCACATAACCAATCTATTAACTCCAAGTATCCAACCACTGCCTATTCCACCAGCTCGTTGAACGGGCAGCTTTTTTCTAAAGAGGCCTACGTCGGATTATCTGATCGTGAAACGGGACGAATAACATTTGGAAGAAACAATAATTTCATACTGGATGTCATGAATGGCTATGCTCCGCTCCAAAAAGCAGGACTCTTTACGCCCTATGGCAACGGAGTCTATGGAGGTGGTGGTGGAATATCTGAAAACGCCCGTGTTGATAACAGCGTCAAGTACACCAACAAATACGGCAATATCAATATCGGCCTGATGCACGGCTTTGGGGGCTCTGGCGGATTAAAGCATGGCGCAGAAGGAACGGCAGGTGTGGTTGGCTATGAAACCGATCGGTATGGTGTCCAGCTGGTCTACGAAGAATTCAAAGACCTTCTAAAAACCGGAATCGACGACACCATTGCTAACTCTATTGACCTTACAGCATACGATCAGAAAGCCTTAGTTCTGATGGGTAAATATAAGCTCAACGAAAGAACACGGATACAGCTAGGGGGGCAGCAGGCAAAGATGGTTAATCCAACGTCGGATTCCAACATCGCCAACATCTCCAGCATCTACGGTGAGACTGTCACCAAATCCAGCGCGTATAACGGAGATGCGGTCAAAGTAAACACCTATCATCTTGGATTTGACTATGCAGCGACCGAGAAACTCAAATTGGGGGCGGCCTATACGCTCATCGATTTACCAAAGTACGACTACATTTCATCGGGCACCAAGCATTACCTCGGCGGTAACATTAGCGCCATCTCTGGATTAATGACTTATCAGCTATACAAAGGCACAGATTTGTATGGTGGCTTTGTATCAACGCATTATTCCGGCGATGCATTCGCGAACACTACAAAATACATCTATATGCACAATATTTTCACCGCGGCTACGGGTGTTCGTTTCCGCTTCTGAAGATAAAATTTCCCAATGATTGAAAAAATAAAAATTGCAGCCGTTATTTTCGCTTGTCTTTGCATATCGGCTGCTGCTAATGCAAGCGATATTAAAGTTGCCGCTGCTGCTAATTTTGTCGGATCTTTTAAGGATATTGCGCAAACATTTGAAACTGAAACAGGACATAAGGGGCCAGGAAATAAGTTAATAATCCGCAATACGATGATTTAGGATCATTCATCTTTGTCGTCACTAACTCCGCAGATCAGTAACATTAATACTTTTAACATTCTGGGAACAGTTAATTGTTTGTGTCGTTATTCAGACCGATTTACACATTCTTTGCACTAAAAAACATGATTGGCGCTGGCAAAGCGCTAGATAATGAAATCAAGTTTGCAAGAGGAATTCAACTAGCCATAAGGTCAAGCAAACCATCTTGTTAGCAAATTGACACCGCGAGAAAGAGTTACGAAATGAATCTATTTATCAAATGCGTAGTGATTTTTACCGCACCTTTTATTACTAGCGTTTGTCTAGCCAATGATGATTTGGGTTTACTAGATTCTTTGCTGGCTAGAGGTCTTATCGCTCCGAGCGACTATCAAGAACAAAAACAGTTACTCGAAAAGTCGACAAAAAATAAATCTGATCCTTCTACCACTAAGATATCGGTAGCTAAGAGAATCGATACATCGGATGTTTCCATACTAAATGATATTTATTTATTGAAATCAGAACAAATCATTCTTGCTTCGAACGACCAAACGTCTAACGATCTCATACACGACAAATCACATTCCGGACATAGCGAAAATCATTTCGCTGGACCATATATCGTTTTGACAAATGAATGGAAGCGTGCGTCGGTAAAAGTCGACGGTGAAAAAATAAGTAAATCAGAATCTGCGCCGTCTTTTGGACTAGGCTATACGTATGGACTCAGTCCTAACTACACATTGGGACTAAAACTATCTGGCGACTTTAAGAGTGGAGAATATGGCGCTGGCGAGGTAGGTGGTTCCGAAAAAAAAGTAGTCGAGAAACACCATTATTCTGTTGCAGTGGAGCCCGGCTATGTAGTTAATCCACAGCTGTTAGTGTTTGGCATACTTGCCTACCATACAGCGCTGGCAGAAATCGAAGGCGGAACAGAAAGCGTTCGCATGAAAGGTGTTGGCTATGGAATCGGTTTTAAACACTCGATCGCAGACCATTTGTTTTTGATGGGTGAATTACAGCGTGTGGACTATGGAACAAAAACCATTGACGGTAGCACAGTCAAACCAAGCTCTACGGTAGGTGCGATTGGCCTTGGGTATCATTTTTAATCACCGTTACTCAATGATGACGTTCAAACGACTGGGCACTGGCAGATGCCCAGTAACTGCGAAAGGGCTCAGGCAATCCACTTAAAGCAGATTCATCTAGCAAGGCAGCGCTGGGTACCGTGGGCAGGGTCGCCGCTAAGGTAAGTGGCTGTCCACCCTCACCCCGCACCATAATGTGATCTGCCGTAAATTGCTCGGGGTGCTGCAGTCCGGCAGCGCCAACTAATTCAGACAAAGCATCAATAGTGAGCTCATGAAAATTAGCGACGCGTGTGGCTTTGTCTGGCACTACCAACGCGCGCTGTCGATTCGGATCTTGCGTGGCCACACCGGTGGGACAGGTGTCGGTGTGACAGCTGCGCGATTGAATGCAACCCAAAGCAAACATAAAACCACGGGCTGAATTACACCAATCTGCCCCCAAAGCAATCGCACGCGCAATATCAAATGCAGAGATGATTTTGCCAGAGACGCCTACGCGAATGAGATCGCGCTTACCCATACCGACCAAGGTGTTGTGCACCAAGCGCAATCCCTCGCGCATGGGCATGCCCATGTAATCTGCAAATTCAACGGGCGCTGCGCCGGTGCCACCTTCGCTACCATCAATGACGATGAAATCAGGATAGGTATCCGTTTCCATCATCGCCTTGGCAATAGCAAACCACTCCCATGGCTGACCAATGCATAATTTAAAACCGACAGGTTTACCAACCGACAGCTCCCGCAGTTGACGAATAAAAGCCATCAATTCAATCGGAGTTGAAAAGGCACTGTGTGACGCTGGCGAGACGCAATTCTGTCCCATAGAAACGCCACGAGTGGTAGCAATCTCTACCGTGACTTTCGCTGCAGGTAATACGCCGCCATGCCCTGGCTTTGCACCCTGCGACATTTTTATTTCTATCATTTTTACTTGTGGCGTTGCAGCCTGCTCGGCGAATCGCTCGGGATCAAACTTGCCGTCTGAAGTGCGGCAACCAAAATATCCCGAACCAATCTCCCACACCAGATCACCGCCGTGCTCACGGTGGTAAGGCGAAATCGATCCTTCACCGGTGTCATGATAAAAACCACCGATTTTTGCACCACGATTTAAAGCGAGTATGGCGTTGGCTGATAGCGACCCAAAACTCATCGCTGAAATATTGAATATCGATGCCTGATACGGCTGTGTGCATTGGGGCCCACCAACACGTATACGAAACGTATCAGGGTCGGCTACTTTGGGAGAGGCTGAGTGCCCAATCCACTCTGTATCTTTGCCATACACCGATTTGATGGTGCCAAATCCGCGCGCATCATTTTGTCGTTTTGCACGCGAGTACACCATCGCTCGCTGATTGCGCGAGAAGGGCAAATTTTCTTCATCGCTCTCCAAAAAATATTGCCGAATCTCGGGGCGAATATATTCAAGCATGAAACGCAGATGCCCAGACACAGGATAATTTCGCAGTACAGCATGCTGCTCCTGACGATAATCACGCCAGCCAACAATAAAAAGAATCAAGCAAATCAGCGAGAGCAGATGTGAGAATGGAAAAAATAAAAAAAATCCAAAGCCCGAGAGTACCCAAGGCAAAAATCGCGAATATTCAACCATGACTTATTACCTCGTCTCGTAATCAATGCACTCTTGTCGGTGCATTAAGCGGCAGTGCCGTAGTAAACAACCCACATCTATTTAATTAAATTCCACTGTCAATTGCGGGTCACCAGGCAAACCGATGTACTGCACTCGTGCCTT